>DAISWR010000025.1:0-6672 GCA_036826255.1 Nanobdellota archaeon
TCATTTTTAAAAATAAAAAATAAAGATTTAGTTTTATTTCTTAACTAAATCAATGCACATACCAGCAGCAACTGTACTGCCTGCATCCCTGATAGCAAAACTTGCCATATGAGGGATATCAGATTTCTTTTCAATTACTAATGGTTTTGTTGGAACAATTTTAACAATAGCAACATCCCCATTCTTTAACATATCTGGATGTTCTTTCTTAACTGCTCCGGTTGCTGGATCTAATTGTTTAACTAACTCTGATATTGTACATGCAACTTGTGATGTATGAACGTGGAACACTGGAGTGTAACCAGCAGTCAACACAGTTGGATGATTTAATACAATAATCTGAGCTGTAAACTCTTTAACAACTGTTGGAGGATTGCTTGTATGTCCTACAACATCTCCTCTAGCAAGATCTTTCTTACCAAAGCCCTTTACATTAAATCCAATATTATCTCCAGGCTCAGCTTCAGTTACTTGCTCATGGTGCATTTCAATGCTTTTAACTTCTCCTTCTATACCTTTACCCTCTCTACCAGGCACTGCAATAATTTTATCGCCAACTTTCATTCTACCAGTTTCAACTCTGCCTACAGGAACAACACCTATCCCAGTTATATTATATACATCCTGAATTGGAAGTCTTAATGGTAAATTAACAGGCTTTTCAGGTAAAGTTAACAAATTCATCTGCTCAATTAAAGTAGGTCCTGTATACCAAGGCATATTTGTGCTTCTCTTGAATACATTATCCCCTAATAAAGAAGCAAGAGGAATAAAGTTTACTTTATCTTTCTTCCAGCCGACTCTGCTTAATAGTTCCTCTAATTTAGCTTTTAATTTATTAAATTTAGCTTGATCATATTTTACTGCATCCATTTTATTAATAGCTATATTTAATTCTTTAATTCCTAAAGTTTTAGCTAAGAATAAATGCTCTTTAGTTTGAGGCTGTAATTCATCATCTGTAGCAGCTACAACTAAGAAAGCAGCATCTGCTTGACTTGTTCCGGTAATCATATTTTTAATAAAATCTTTGTGTCCGGGTGCATCAATTATAGTGAATTCATATTTGTCAGTAACAAATTTCTGATGGCTTAAATCAATTGTAACTCCTCTTTCTTGCTCTTCTTTTAAACTATCCATAACGAAAGCAAACTCAAATCCAGCTTTACCTAAGCTTTGAGCTCTTTCTTTTAATTTTCTTAATTCTTGCTCTGATAAAATCCCAGAATCATACATTAATCTACCTACTGTAGTACTCTTTCCAGCATCTACATGTCCTATAAATACTAAGTTTATATGTGGTTTTTCTTTAGCCATTTTGCTTAATTTCCTCCTTTAAACTATAAATTTGTGATTTTTAGGTATTTATAAATATTTCGGTTATTATGAAAGAGTAGTTACAAATAATAAGGCTTAAAAAAGGATAATTTTAATAATAAGATAATGAAAAAATCATTTAAATTATTAGGAGCAGGAGCATTATTATTTGCAGGCGGTTTTCTAGGCAGTTATTTTGCTAATACTCATGGTGTTGAACAAAGAGTTAAAGAAGAAGTTGAAAAGACAAGATTAGAAGCCAGAATAACACTTCCATTCGGAACCGATACTTTATTTGCAATTCCAGATACATTTTCAGCTAGAGAAAAGTTTAGTGATGATTCTGAAGAATATGACTATTGGAAAACAAAAGTAGGATTTAGCTATCAAACAGACAATCTAAGAGAAGGCATTGGGACTGAATATAATTATTCAATTATGTCCCCTTTCTTGGACCATACTGATGAATGGTTGAGTATATGGAACTTTGATGGTAAACCCTTAGGCAGGATCTTAGGTTCTTCCCAGATAAATATTTATGATGAAGATCATGATACAATCCCCGATAGAATAAACATAGAGGATAGAGTAAATAACACTTCAGTTACTATAAACAGGGATGATAGAAGGGGTTTTCTTGATTATGTTTTTCTTGATTATGTTGGAGGGGACAGAAAAGGTGTTTTGATATATCAAGGATGTAACCAAGAAACTGCAAAAGCCTTATTTGATTTGTATACTGCAAAATTCCAGGAATTCCAGAGAGTTCATAATATCATAATAAGAATAGATTCTTATATCCCCAAAATGGAAATAATTGAAATAAATCCATGGAGTAATTAGAAAATTAGATGGTGCCGGAGGATTAAAATATTAATTTTTATTCCTTCTTCTCTTCGCTCAATCCTTTCCTTTGTCTAATTTGTTTAATAACTTTTTCCTGCAATTCTCTAGGCAGTCTTTCAAATCCTTGGTCAACTAAAAAGTGCATTCCCCTTCCGCCGGTTGCACTTCTTAATTCTGAAGTCAATCCAAACATCTCAGCAACAGGCAGTTTAGCTTTTACTATTACTCTCCCGCCTTCATGTTCCATATCTAATAACTGCCCTCTTTTATTTTGCACTAATTTGCTTATGTTTCCAATAAATTCTTCAGGAGCTTCAATCTGTAAGGTCTGCAAAGGTTCAAATAAGACGGAATCAGCATTTGCCATTCCTAATCTTAAAGCATCTCTTATAGCTGGCAATACCTGAGCTGGCCCTCTATGAATAGCATCTTCATGTAATTTCATATCTTTAATTCTTACTAGTATTTTATCGCACGGTTCTCTGGCCAAAGGTCCTGCTTTCATAACCTGCTCAAACCCTTCAGCAATTAACTCAATTACTTCTCCAATTTGAACAATACCTCTTGTATTATCAATCAGCATATTGCTATGATATACCTCAACTACACTTCTGGCTTCTTTAGCATCCATTCCTAATTCTATAAATTTATCCCATAAAACCTGGTCTTTTTTCTTAAACCTAATAGAAGGAATCTCTCCACTCTTAATAGCCTGATAAATATTAGTAGGTAAAGGCTCAACAGTAAACATGAAAGTATTATGTTTGTTAGGTGTTTTTCCCTCAACCTCTGGACTCTTCTTAGCTATAGTTTCCCTATAAACAACTAATGGAGGAGAACTTTCAACATCTACCCCTTTTTCAGTTCTGATTCTATTTTCAATAACTTCTAAATGTAATTCTCCCATTCCATGTAATAAATGTTCTCCAGTTTCTTCATTGATTTCAATCTCAATAGTAGGATCTTCTTTATTGACTTGTTTCAAAACTTCAACTAATTTAGGCAGATCGCTTGGTCTTTTAGCTTCAATAGCTTTAGTAACTACAGGCTCAAAAATATGTTTAATAGCCTCAAATGGTTCCATCTCACCTTCACTAACAGTCTCTCCTGCAAAAGCGTCTTTCAATCCAACCAGCCCAACAATATTGCCGGCAGGAACGCTGTCAACCTGAATTCTTATAGCCCCTTTATAAATATTAATTTGCTGCAGTCTAACATGCCTCTTGCTCCCATTCATATACAAATCCATACCCTGTTTGACCGTACCTGAAAATAATCTTCCAGCAACTACTTCTCCAGCATGTTTATCAATAACAATCTTAGTAGCAACAAAAGCAACTTTTCCATTAGGATTACATGTAATCAGGCTTTTTCCGATTTCACTTTCAGGATCGCCATGCCATATCTTTGGAATTCTATATGCCTGAGATTGAACAGGACTTGGGTGGTGTTTTACTACCATATTCAAAACAACTTTATGTAATGGTGCTTTTTTAGCTAAACTTTTAACATTATCATTAGTATAAGCATCAATAACCTCTTTAAAAGTAATTTTATTATTCTGCATATATCTAAAACTTAAAGCCCAATTATGGAAAGCAGAACCGAAAGAAACACTTCCTTCTTGAACATTAACTTGCCATCTTTCCCCAAAACCTTCTGGAGCTGTATTTCTAATAAATCTATTAACCTCATTAATTATCCCTAATAACCTTTCCTGCATCTGTTCAGGTTTTAATTTTAATTCTTTAATTAACCTATCGCACTTATTTATAAATAATACAGGTTTAACTCTCTCTTTTAATGCTTGTTTTAATACAGTCTCAGTCTGCGGCATTATCCCTTCTACCGCATCAACTAAAACAATAGCCCCGTCAACAGCCCTCATTGCTCTAGTTACATCTCCACCAAAATCTACATGCCCCGGAGTATCAATTAAATTAATTAAATAATCCTCCCCATCTGAATTATGAACCATATTTACATTAGCAGAATCAATAGTAATTCCTCTAGCCTGTTCATCTTCTCTAAAATCTAGAACTAACTGTTTTCCCGCTAAATCCTCTGAAATCATGCCCGCACCAGCTAATAAATTGTCACTGAACGTGGTTTTTCCATGTAATTGAGATTTAAGAATACCTTAAAATCCTATCAATATGGGCACACACGCCAATATTTCTTATATGGTCAGATCTCTTCATTAATTCTAAGATTTTTTCTGTCGACTTATCTTCAGCCATGGATTTAAGTTGAATTTATATGGTTTTTAAAGATTATGTAACTATTTATAGATAATAACAAATAACAAGTTTTATAAACCTCAAAATAGACTTTAAAATAGAGGGTTTAAAAAATGGAAATTAAATGTAATAGTTGTGGAGCAATATATATAGGCAATGGATTACCTCTAGGATTAAAATGTATGTGCAAAATTCAAGATTTCAAGAGTTTGGCAATTTAATGCCTTATTTGTTTATTGTACTCGTATTTATAATAACAATCTTACTGGCTTTAAAATAGAAAAACTTATATATCCTAATGTACACAATAGTACACATGATTATAATATCTGATAGCTCTTCATTAATACTTTTAGAGAAATCGGGACTGTTAACAAAATTATTAAGAATTAAAAAAATAATGATCCCAGAAAGTGTTTATAGTGAAGTAGTTGATGAAGGTCTAAAAAGAAATTTTACAGATGCTATAAAAATTGATCAATTAGTAAACAAAAAAGAGATTATAGTTAAGAAAGTAAAATCAAAAAAAGAATTTAAAATCAGTTTAGGTAAAGGTGAAAAGGAAGCGATAGAACTATACTATCAAGAATGTGCTGATAAAATAATAGTGGATGATAAAAAAGCATTAGATGTTTGTAAAATATTAAATATACCTTATTTAACGGTCCATATTATATTAATAAACTTGCTCAAGAAGAAAAAAATAAATAAAAAAGAAGCAATTGAAGCATTAGATATCCTGACCAAAGAAAGGAGATACTCAAGTGAAATAAGTCTATATTATTATAACAAAATAACGGAGGTAAATTAAAATGTTAAATACAACAACTTTAAGGATAGAAGATAATGTATTAAAAAATATAAGTAAAATGGCAAATAAATTACATTTGGATAGAGGAACTTTTCTTAGACAATTAATAATGAAAGCCTATGAAGAAGAATTATTAGAAACAAATATAGGTGAGTATAAGAAAGGAAAAATATCAATATCTGAATTAGCTGAAAAAACAGATAGGTCTATATGGGAGATAATAGAAACATTAAAACAAAAAAGGATAGAATCAAACTTAACACTAAAAGATATAGAAAATTCATCAAAGTTATAGTAGTGTAAGCAAATATCCTAATAAGCACCCGATAGAAATAAAGGGCATAGCGGGATAATATTTATTCTTCTCGCTTTTATACAACAAAATAAACAAAGAAATTGTTGTAGTCAAAATAATTAATAAAGATTCTAAACCTATACTTTTATACATAACGCCTGTAAATAATAACGGGAATCCTAAATCTCCTCCCCCTAAAATAGCGGTTTTATTTTTACCATAAGGTATTAGCAACCCAGCAAATAATTTTAATTTAGTCTGAAACTCCGCCATCTTAATCATATGTTTACTTTTCCAGACAGCATACATGTCATAAATAGAAATCAAAATTAATAAAACAAATATTGAAGTGAGATTTAAAATGGGAACAAAGATAACAGCCAATCCGCCGTAGATAAATAATTCAGTTAAATTATGCATTATCACATTTGGTTTAAACGCTTTCAGATAAGCTAAAGCCAATCCTAATAAAACTGCAACGCTCTGTAAAATAAAAGCATTAAGTGCAATGGATAAAGTAAACCAGACGCTTAAGAAAAACCACGCTTTCCATAAAACTCTCGCTTCTAATTTAATTAATAATAAAGCCAGTAATGTTGCTAATAAAATACTAAAACCAATCGCAATATAGCTTGTATTAGACTCTATTTTTGGTCTTTCCAAATCATAAGGCAGATTATCCCAATCCTCGACTTTAACAATAATTTCCTGTGTAATAGTTTCTCCATCTACTTCTATTTCAACTTGTTTAACAACTTCTTGAATATCAACATATTTAGAAATAATTCCCAATCCGATTAATTGTGTTAATAAAAATAAGATAGTTAGAATAATAGTAATCTTAAATGTGTGCTTCATCTTAATTTAAGAATTTTATAGATAAATAAATGTTTGGATTAGTAATTGAATTAATTTCATCCCAAACAATTAGGAACAGCTCCGAACTCATCAGCAAAAATAAAGAAGTCTCCAAATCCAATTCTTCCATCTTTATCTAAATCAACCTTAGCATCATAACCAACTTCTCCGCTATTAACTCCGAAATTATCAGTTATATAGAAGTAATCTACGAAGTCAACTTTACTATCTGAATTGAAATCAGCACAATAATTAGTAGTGCTTGCAACTACCACACATCTGCTTCCATCACTGCTTGTAGTATA
>DAISWR010000025.1:6772-8529 GCA_036826255.1 Nanobdellota archaeon
TTTAATTTATCTAAGGTATTAGTACTGGGATATTTAGCTTTAACTTTAAATTTAAACTCACAGACTCCATTGCTGCATCCATCTTGCGTCTTAACAGTTGTATATTCCTGCAAAGAAGGATTGCAATCAATATTCTGTTCTCCGAAATTATCAGCAAATCTAAAGAAGTCATCAAAATTAATTATGTTTAAATTATCTTTTGCAACATCAAATCTTTCATTATTCCCTGTCACAATTCTTCCAAATTGATCAGCAAAAGCAAAGAAATCATCAAAATTAACTACTCCATCTATAACAAAATCAGGACATCCTTCTAACCTTGTATTAATAGTAGCAAATCCGCTAATTAATGAAGGACTATCAATAAAGTCCCCTCTGATTAAGGGATTTGTAATCTCATATTCATCTAATATTCTTCTAATGCCCTCAACATTTGGATTTTCTAAATTTTCTGCCATTAAGCTAAGCATCTTATTACTAGCACCCGTATTTACACATACAAAATCAATAGAAGCACAACGAGTTCCTTCACACTCAGGAAGTAATGTGCATTTATTTCCATAAGTAGATTCACAATTATTAGCATTTAGAGAAGAACAGCTATCAACACATTCTAAAGCAACAGCATTACAAAATCCAGATTCACATTGACTGCCTTGAGGGTCAAAACATTCCCCGCCAAGATTTACATTATTAGTTACAGTCTGAGCCACACCTTCTGCAGGAGAAGTAGTTCTTTCATCTCTAGTACACATCCCAGTAGAAACAATATTTACTCTATCCGTTGGAATATCTCCTTGGTTATAACAATAACAGCTTTGTCCTGTATTACATCCAGCATTTCCAAATCCAAGATTTAAAACTGCAATATTAAAATCTCTTTTTATTTCAGCATCAAAAGGCAAAGTTCCGGAATAGCAAACCCCGCTATCCTTTCCTATCTCCCCACAAATACTATCGCAACTATTACAAGAAGTGATTCTAAAATCAATTTTTTTAATCTGACATTCTCTCTCTTCCACTACATCTGTATTCGAAGGGCATATATGACTAACTTTTCGTCCGCATCCTTCTCCAGTAATAGGATCTATATGATTCCAATTCCCTATAGCTGAACGGCAAGAAGCAACAGGAGCAGATCTAGTAATGCCACCACTTTCTATAGGAGAAGTTACTATAGGAGTCTCACTGCAAACAACTCTGTAATCATTTCCATATACCACATCTTGACATCCATAAGGAGAATTATCCTGCCAATTATTTCTATTATCTTTTATTTGAACTTTAACACATTTAGTTTTACTTCCGCAAACCTTCCAAGCAAATTCTCCACTTTTAATTAACCCTGTATTTTGGGGTGTTGTATCTACTGGACAAGCAACTCCTAATTTCTCACAAGGTTGAGGATGAGTACCGCCACAATTATCTACCGCAGTCTCTGTTCCTGTTGTTTTTCCTCCGCAACTAGGCTCAGGAGCATTACATCCGACCCAATTTCTTATCCTATTATCCGTACAGCTTGGTTGTTGTTGTCCACTACTAGTTCCGCTAGCAGAACAAGCACCTCCAGACTTAATAGAACCACCTATACAACATTCAACTGCACCAGGACCATTATAATAACAATAGCTTCCACATTCAGAATCTCTAGAATCAAGACATCCTCCTGTGGGTTTAGTATAATAAGCATTACCTTCATCTGCTAAACTAACAAAACCTACTAAAAATATAACAAATATTCCTAACTTAATTAATTT
>DAISWR010000026.1:0-8497 GCA_036826255.1 Nanobdellota archaeon
CCTCAGGGATTCTGGATTTTATTAGGCGTGATGGCTCTGGCTGTAACATTGATGTCCTTATTCTTCAAGAAAAAAGGCTGGGTTTAATTACTCAACCAATAAAGCCGGTTTTCCAGGTAAAGCTTTCTCACTATTCTTTTTTACCTGAAATTTTAAATTAAATTCTTTTTCAAAAACATCTTTAGCCTGAACAAAAAGCTTGTATTCCTTATCTTGGTCTAATATAACTTGAGGAATCTTGCTAACATCATTAACTAATTTTGGGATTATTTTTCTTATTTCATCTGCATGCTCTTTAATCATAACCGCTTCAATAATACTTTTAATCTCCCTGGTTTCTTTAATAATCCGCTTAACACCACTAACCAAATCATACTTCCATTTGTCTGCAACAAACAAAGTTACAATCTTTGGCTCTATCTTAATTAACTTTAATAATCTTCTAATATCATTGCTAACTGCATTAACTAGCTCTTCTGAGTATAGTAATTCCTCATCAATCTTGCTTTCATCATAATTAGGCCAATCAGCTATGCTAACAAATCCTTTATTTCCTAATTTTTCCCATATCTCCTCAGCTAAATGAGGGGCAAAAGGACTCAGCATTAAAACTAGATTCTCCACAGCTTCTTTCTTATTTCCTTCCACTTTATACAAATAATTAACAAATCCAATAATCTCTACTAAAGCCAGATTGTATTCAAAATTATCTATATACTTAGTAACATCTTTTATTGTTTTATTTAATCTGCTTTCAATACCCTTACTATCTTTACCGTCTAACTTATCCAGCAACCCATAGGTTTTATTTAAAAATCTAAAAGTCCCTTCTACGCCTTTATCGCTCCATTCTATATCATTGCCTGGTGAAGAAACAAACATCAAAAAAACTCTGGCAGTATCTATACCATACTTCTCTGCTATTTCATCCTGTGTTATTATATTGCCCTTACTCTTGGACATAACAACTCCATCCTTATGCAGCATGCCTTGGTTAAACAACTTAATAAATGGCTCATCAAAGTCTAACATCCTTAAATCCCTTAAGACCTTAGTAAAAAACCTAGCATAAAGAAGATGCATAACAGCATGTTCAGCTCCGCCTATATACTGGTCAACAGGCATCCAATATCTTATTTTTTCTTTGTCAAAAGGCCCTTTTTCATAATCAGGACTGCAATATCTTAAGAAATACCAGCTAGAATCAAAAAAAGTATCCATAGTATCTGTTTCTCTTTTAGCTTTTCCACCACACTTGTTGCATTTAGTGTTTACAAACAAATCATTCTTAGCTAAAGGATTTCCTTCTCCAGTGAATTCAACATTCTCTGGCAATAATATTGGTAAGTCTTTTTCATCAACAGGAACAATCCCGCATTTATTGCAGTAAACCACAGGTATTGGAGTCCCCCAATATCTTTGCCTGGAAATTAACCAGTCTCTTAACTTATATTGGATAGTAATCTTTCCAAATTGCTTGCGCTCTATAAACTTCGATATCTCATCCATAGCATCTTTATTATTCATACCATCAAACTTTCCAGAATTAATCAAACTCCCATCTTCAACATAAGCCTTAGTCATCTTCTCTGAATCCAGATCATAATCTGGACTGATGACAACCCTGATAGGAATATCATATTTCTTAGCAAATTCAAAATCTCTCTGATCATGGGCAGGAACAGCCATTATAGTCCCCGTTCCATAATCTAATAAAACAAAATTTGCTATGTAAATAGGAATCGCATTGCCAGTCAAAGGATTAATTGCATATCTTCCAATAAACATTCCTTCTTTTTCTTCAGTTCTGGCAAACCTCTCCTCTAAAACAACCTTATTGATAAATTCCTGAACATCTTTTTCATGCTTAGTATCTTTAACCAATTCCATAACCTTAGGATGTTCAGGTGCATAAACTAGAAAAGTAACTCCGAAGATTGTATCAGGTCTTGTTGTAAATATAGGGATTACATCATCGCTATCCATTAACTTAAAATTAATTAATGTCCCTTTGCTTTTTCCAATCCAGTTCTTCTGCATTGTCTTTATCCTTTCTGGCCACCCTTCCAGCGTGTCTATGCTTTCTAGTAATTCTTCTGCATAATTAGTTATTTTCAAGAACCATTGCTCCAAATCCTTAACCTCAACACTGCTTTCGCATCTCCAACACCTTCCACTTACAACCTGCTCATTTGCCAACACAGTCCCACAACTATTACACCAGTTAATAGGAGCTTTTTTTCTATAAGCTAAGCCATTTTCTAAAAACTTCAAAAAAAACCATTGATTCCATTTATAATATTCAGGATAGCAAGTAGCTATTTCTCTTGTCCAATCATAGCTTTGGCCTAGTAAATTAAGCTGTTCTCTAAACCCTTTTACTATTCCTTGAATATGCTTCTTAGGATGGACTTTAGATTTTATAGCAGCATTTTCAGCAGGTAAACCAAAGGCATCATAACCCATCGGATATAATACATTAAATCCATTCATTCTTTTAAACCTAGAATAAACATCGCCAATAACATAATTCCTGACATGCCCCATATGCAAGCCAGAACCGCTTGGATAAGGAAACATCTCTAGATTGTAGAATTTAGTTTTATTCCCCTCTTTTACCTCAAATATCTTGTTATCCCTCCATTTTTTCTGCCACTTGTTCTCTATATCTTTAAAATTAAGCATATCTCAGATTTAAAGAATTAGCTATATAAAACTTTTCCTATACTTTAATCTTCTTCTTAATTTTAAAATACTTGCTAAATATAAATGTAGAAGGCAAAAAAGATACTAAAGGCCTAGTGCCTAACTTAACCCCGCCCATATTTAAAATATAAGCATTGAGGCTACTACAAACGCCTTTTTTAAGATTATATTTGGCTTTAATCTTGTAAAGATTATTCCATCTTATACCTCTGATTATAGCCCAATAAAGCATAGAAAGGTATTGCTTTACTGAAAAATCAACCTCTCTGCCTCTCTTTAATAATTGGTTTAAAATCTTCCCAACATTATATCTTTGTCTGTTTGTATATCTTTTAGGTTGAACAGCATAAACAGTAAATCCTTTAAACCTTTTATATTTTGATTTTAACAGGTCCTTTAATGACCTTTTTATTAGATGTCTACCTAGTCTAAAATCTAAATCAACAACATTCCCTTTACCATCATACATAGTTGAATGAGTCATACCTCTAGTAAACAAAGATATGAGATAAGATGAGATAGTGAATAGTTTTATTTTTATGCTGTTTAAATTAGGTTTTATTATTAACAAATCTCCTTTTTTCAAATATGGCTTTAATAGCCTAACAGCTGTATCAATATTCTCTTCCTTGTTATTTGTGGCTTTTCTTTTATATTTTGTATATTCCAATGTTTACCCCATAATTACATAAGCTAAAATTCTATTTAAATGTTTTTATATCTTAGGGGACGCGTTGAAAAAGTTCTAAAAATTCTTTAATAATATTGTGGGCTATAGCCCTACAATACATCTCTGCTCTTTAGGGGGAATTTTAAAAAAGCGGGCCCGATGGGATTTGAACCCACGACCTATTCAGCGGTAATTGGCCTAAACCAGATTACCTCAGCTTAGAAGGCTGTCGCTCTATTTGCCCAATAAGCAATTTCTTACTTATTTCCAAGCTGAGCTACGGGCCCATACTCTTTTATTAATGTACTAAAGCTATTAAAATGTCTTTCTAGAGTATTATTTATATATTTTCCTATAATCACAGATGTTAGATGATATCTTACTATTCCTAAAGTCTTTTGAGACAATCTTATTGCTTCAATTATCTGGGCTTTAGAATCATTTATTTCCCTTATTTTCCTAATATCATCTAAATTAAAACCAACCCCACACAGGATTGAATTCCAGTTTTTTCTATTTTCAGGTCTGCTTATTTCCTGCCAATTTAGTTTATTTGAATTTATATTATTTGTAAGATCTATCTGTGGTCTAATCCAAGATATTTTATTTAAGAGCCTTTTTAATTTCTCTACTTTATCTAAAGTTATTATCTTTACTTTTCTAGTTTTCCTTATCACTCTCGAAACTAATCTATTGTTCTTTTCTGAAGTGATTATAATTATTTTGTTTATATCCTTAATTTTATTTAATAAATTTAATTCTTCTTTCAGACCGAATATCTTTTTATTCCACGTATTTGAAGTACATTCTAATAAGATCCTTTTATTTTTTATTCTTAGTAAGAAGTCCGGAAAGAATAGGTGATTTTTAAAACTTAAGGGAGGTTCATATATAAAATTAATCCTGTTTGAGATTAAGTTTTCTATTGTCCTTAATTCTAGCCTATTTCTCACTGGTATCCCAGTGGAAGATTTGTAGGAGTAATTTTTTAAAGATTTTATTGCTTTCTTTTTTATTTCTTCTAATTCTTTTTTATTTAAATTTTTAACATAATTTGATAGGAAGTACTTATGTTTTATACTTCTTTTTCTTCCTCCATTACATTGCCTTTTTCTTATTTCTTCTTTACCATATTTCTCTATGATTTTATTATATGTTATCTTTCCTCCTTTAATTTGTCCCCAATTTGGATCTCTTTCCTTTACAATTATTGATTTTAATTTAGTTTTGTTTGTTAAATTTAATCTAATTAACTCAAGCAAGATTCCGCCTCTAATTGTTCTAGTTCCTTTTCTAATCTTTTTTATTTGGCTCCCGCTAAGTGCCAACTTAAAAGCTAGATCTTTCCAGGTTAAGCGTTTTTTATCTTTAATTTCTTTTAGAAAATTTTGGGGATCTTTTAAGGAATATCTGTTATCTTCATTTATTCTCATTACTATTTATTCAGGATTTTTGTTTATATACCCTACGCGTATCAGACGCGTAGACGCGTTTATATAAAGCAACTTTACAGAAAGAAACTTTTAAAAGGATAGTTAAAATTCTATTTTCAATGCGCCGATACCGAAGTGGCCTAACGGGACCGCCTGCAGAGCGGTTATTCGCAGGTTCGAATCCTGCTCGGCGCTTTATTTTCTAAAATATCTCCCAAACAACACAAAAGCTTAAATATATAATAATTATATTCTCAAATATGAACGTAAGAAAATCTTTACTCAACACAGCAGGCATTATAACTCTCAGCCTAGCTAACATAATATCCTGCGATTCAGAAGATTCTCAACAAGCTCAAGTCCCTAAACAAGAAATCTTCCAAAAAAGCAACCAAAAAGAAGTAGTAGAAGGAAACATAGAAAGGGTTATCCAAGAAAACGAGACTCCATCAGAATTAACAACCATCTGGGCAAAAGAAATTAAAAACGTACATCCCGAAGATATCAGGATGGCTATTGGAGAAGACGGATTAACATACCTCGCTGGAACAACTAAGATGCCTATAGATAAAAATAGCGATGTAAATATAGCTATCTTTCTTGCAAAACTAGATAGAGACGGAGACAAAGTTTGGATAAAACAATATGGAACATCTAAGGTGAACATGTTAGGAGGTTTTATTGTTGAAAAAATGGGTAATCTCTACATGCTACAAAGTGACTTAGATATAGCAAAAGATAAAGAAGGAAATGCCATTATAGACGGAGGAAAAATTAGATTTAACAGTCGCGCTTTTCTTGTTAAATATAATGATGAAGGTAAAGAAATTTGGAAAAAAAGACTGGCTATAAATGAACATTCCAAACTAGAAAGCCTAACAATAAACAAAGATTATATTCATGTCATTGGGGAAAATGAAAATGGCGTTTTTATAGAGCAATACAAAGGAGATGGAAAACAGACGTGGTGCGAACGGCAAAAGATTAAATGCTTAGATACCATAATAAGTGATGAAAAAGGTAATATATACGCAGCAGGTAATATGGGGCCGCTTGGAGGTAATGAAGTCGTTGTTGAAAAATATAATCCAAGCGGGAGGACAATAGGTCTTAGAGGCTTCGGTATAAAAGATAAGTATCTTGAATTACTCCACAGCAATATTGATAAGATGGGTAATCCTTACTTCATAGGATCTGCTACAGGAAAGACGAATGATCCTACTAATGGTAATTGTTTAAGTAAATTAGATAAAGAATGTAATGTTCTATGGAGTAAGATTATCATTAACATGGCATATGTAGATGTTGGAAATAAATTGGTTTTTGATAAAGATAATAATATATATATTATTGGGGTGGGGAATAATATGTATGAACCTAAAAAGAATGGCAGCATAATTGCTAAATATGACAATAATGGAAATGAAATCTGGAGGCACCCATTTAAAAAAGGTTTCTTTGCTCAGGACATAAAAATTGATGACTATGATAATCTATACATAACAGGAGAAAGAGCTTGGGGGGGCGTATTTATTTCAAAGCTTAAACAAAAATAAATTTTTATAGAAAAGTTTAAAAATATAAACTATATTACAAGAATATGACTATAAGAAAAATTCTAGCAACTAGTCTAGTCGCAACCTTATCTTTAACTAGCTGCGATAACAGTGAGCAAACAGCAAAACAAGACCCTCAAAAGTCAAAAACCACATCTAAATATACTAAAGAAAAAACCTATAGCCTAAGAGGAACAGATTTAGAAGTTCTAACAAGAGGTATGTTAGACTACTGTGTAAAAAATAGAGCACTTATGTGGTAGGATTACTGGGGCACAGATTTTCCTCTAAAGCCTGCCGATAAATATATAGTAAATGAAGATAAAGGGGAAGTATATGCTTTAGGATTTGATCCATTTGGTAGAACTGAATTTGCTGGAATTGAAGGCAAAGAACCAGTGTATAGATTAATAGAATTAATATTCGTAAAACAAGGAACTGAGTGGGTTTTTAAGGAGTTAAACACGTACAAAAGAAAGGAAATATTGGGTTTAAGATCAACATTAAACGAGTTAATAAATTTAAACGAATAATGGACAGAAGAGAATTTTTAAGATATGCTGGAGCAGTAACTTTAGATGTAATAGTAAGCACTAGTATATTATCTTCTGTAGGTTGTGACGACTATAGTGGCTATAGTCGAGGTAGTGATGAAGCTAAGCTCATAGGCAAAACAAGAGAAATAATTAGAAGCGGAAGAGAAAATAAAAAAGAGCCACCATACATTAGACATGACATAAATAATGTTAAATCAAAGCACCCTTTAAAATTCATAGATAATTATCTTGTTAAAATGTATCCTTCCGGTACAGGGGTGGCAGGAATTTTAAAGTCCAGGGGCAGAGCCGGTATTGTATACTCTATCTGTCTAGATGATTGTGAAGACTTAAAAAAGCTCTCAAAAGAGATTAATAGACCGGGGACATATATCCCAGAAGTTTATTTAAGCAAACTAACCTTCGTAGAAGATGTAGAAAGAAAAGACTGGGAACCCATAGCTTTCAAGTATCTTAATGCAAAACGTTTGGAACGAGGAGAAGAAGAAATTTTTAACAAACTGAAGGGTAGAAAATAACCTACAATAGAAAGCCTACTTATCCCAACTGTATTTTATTATTAAGATTATTTAATTTATGGTTTAAACAGCAAGGGCTGTGACTTTATATCTGCCATAAGATGATTCAACCAATCTTTCTTAAATTTAAATCCATTTTTCCTAGCTAACTTATCTATCGCTTTATCAATTCTACTCCCATATTGGGCAGCAACTTTCTTCCTAAATGCAATGCTATAATTCAATCCGATATCCTTAGCCATTTCTCTCAAAACAATCTTATTCTGATCATTGCTTATCTTAAGCATAGGGTGTATTTTCATAGCTTCTATAATAAAATCTCTATCTAAAAAAGGTGTCCTGACATCCATATTCATGCTTTTTACTATACTAGCGTCTCTTGTCAAATCAATACCATACATCTCTTTTAATCCTCTCCAGCATTCCTTATGCACTCTTTCAAAACCCTCCTTACTAAAAACATCTTTATGCCTCATATACCCACATAAAGTCTCCTCAACACCTAATCCGCCTAATAAAACCTTAACCTCATTCTCTTTGGCCAGCTTTAATCCTAAATAAACAACAACTCCAATACCTACCTTAACACTGTCATCTGTCTTTAAAATCTTAACAACGTCCTTAACAGCGCCTTCTACCTCATTTAAACCATAAACCTTACTTATAAGGTCTAAGTTTAGCTCTTCAGCAAGCCTCTCACTATACTCCAAATCTTCAGGTTTCTTTGATTTTTCTTGAAAACCAACTGTAAAGCACTTAAACTTTAACCCAAGCTCTTTGGCAATAAAAACCAGTAAACTGCTGTCAACTCCTCCGCTAAGAAATATCCCTAAATTGTCGTCTTTTCTTTTTTCAACTGCTTTGAACAAGCTTTCTTTTAACCTTCTCTTGCTCCTTTCTAAATTTGTCTCTAGACTATTGAAATTATTCTCTAAAGAACTGATTAGATTAACCCATTCTTTTTTACTTATAAGCTCATTATTCTTGAGATAAGATTCCATTATAAGAAAAAATTATATTTATTTAAAAACCTTTACTTCTTCTTAACTTGTTTAAT
>DAISWR010000027.1:0-4915 GCA_036826255.1 Nanobdellota archaeon
GTTAAGTCGTCACAAGGTAGCCGTAGGGGAACCTGCGGCTGGATCACCTCCTTTTACTTTATCATATCTTTTTTTCATATTCAAACTGGGCCCGTAGCTCAGCGGTAGAGCACTGCCCTTGCAAGGCAGGGGTCTCGGGTTCAAAGACATCCTTTCTTAAGGTGCTTGGAAATCCCGACGGGTCCATTTATGAAATTTAATGCAATTCAAAATTAGGTTATTTTGGATGAAGGACTATGACAGTTTATCTCATAGTCGTGCATAGTCTAAAGTTGGTCTTTGCAATCCATTAGGTGGATGATTCGGCTCAATTTGTCGACGAAGGATGTGGCTAGCAGCATTATGCTTCGGTTAGGCGCACGCAGCCTTTGACCCGAAGATTTCTGAATGTGACTTCACGTTAAATCCGAAAGGATAGACAATTTGGGGAATTGAAGCGTCTTAGTACCCAAAAGAAAAGAAATCAATTGAGATTCCGTTAGTATCAGCGAGAGAAAGCGGTGTAAGGCAAACCGAATCTGTTATAGTAATATAATAGAAATGTGGTGTTATAAGACTTGTTTTTAGATCCTAATTAGTGAGTTGAATTATTCTGGAAAGTTTAATCATAGAGGGTTATAATCCCGTAAGCTAAACTAAAAGGATCGTACAAGTATCTTGAGTAGTATTTGTTGGATATCAAGTACGAAATTTGGAGGCATCAACTTCAAACCTTAAATACAAATTGAGTCCGATAGCTTACTAGTACCGTGAGGGAAAATTGAAAAGTACTCTTAATCGAGAGTAAAAAGATCCTGAAACCTAATGGAGATAGTATGATACGGCGTTGGTTGTATCGTACGTTTCGAATAACGGACCAGGGAGTGTATCTAAGTGGCAAGGGTAATTAAAAAGTACCCGAAGCGAAAGCAAGATCCTGCAGTTCACAAGAGGAAAGGTATGAAAATGCCTTAAGTCACTTGGGTACGACCCGAAACCAGACGATCTAATCCTGAGCAAGATGAAGTGAGATTTCTATCTCATGGAGGTCTGAAGAGTTTCTGCGTGCATGCGTTCTTCTGACTTGGGATTAGGGGTGAAAAGCCAATCGAGTCTGGTGATAGCTGGTTCCTACCGAAATTGACCTTAGTCAAGTCTCAACAGAGATTGCCAAGAGGGTATAGATACGGATTGAGAGTTTAGGCCGGGAAACTGGTCAGCTCTTTGTTCAACTCAAAATCTTTTGGCTTCTTAGAAGTTGGGAAACGGGGGCTATGGGGTAAGCCTTAGCTCCTAAAGGGGAACAACCCAGATTGCAATTAAGGTCCCAAAATATCAGTCAAGTGTTAAAGGGTGAAAGGCGTCTAATTTCATAGACAGCAGGAAGGTATGCTTAGAAGCAGCAATCCTTTAAAAAGTGCGTAATAGCTTACCTGTCAAGATATTAGGCCCTGAAAATGGACGGGGCTAAACTGATTACCGATATTGCAAACCATTTACTTTTAGTAGATGTGTGGTAGGTAGGCGCTATGTTAGGGTAGAAGTTTTTTCGCAAGAAAAGATGGACCTAATAAAGATGATTATCCTGGTAGTAGTAAGATCAAAACAGAGTGAGAATCTCTGATACCGAAAGGGCAAGGGTTCCTCAGCTCTGTAGTTCAGCTGAGGGTAAGTCGGTCCTAACCAAGCTCATAACTTGAGCAAGGGGAAAGGGAAACAGGTTAAAATTCCTGTACTACTTGAGTACATGTGGCAACGCAAGACCAATTCTAAAAGGTTTTGGCTAAACCAACATTAATCATCGTTAATGCTAATTAAGATAAAACAGAGGAGTACTGTAATGGTGAGAATCTGTTTAAACTTAAGATGGGCTGTCCTAGAGACAGTTTGATTGATGCCAAGACTCTGTGAAACTAGAATTGGTAAGTAACTTAAGTAACCGTACCCAGAACCAGCACTGGTGCCCGGGGTAAGAAACCTAAGGTATGAGGGTGTAATTTAGCTAAGGGAATTCGGCAAATTGGCAGCGTAGCTTCGGTTTAAGCTGTCCCTGTGTTTGTAACCACATAGTTGCGATTACAGGGTTCAATAACAAGGGGGGTCCGACTGTTTAATAAAAACTTAACCTTCTGCTAATCCGTAAGGACTTGTATAGAAGGTGACGTCTGCCCAGTGCTAGTACTCGAACTCCAGTTTCAACTGGATTAAGAGCTAGTAAACGGCGGGGGTAACTATAACTCTCTTAAGGTAAGCACAAAGTTGCCTTAGTAAAATCTGGCTATATGCTAAGAAATCCGAGTATCCTGCACTACCAAAAACTATTTTAAGGTTTAATTATACCTTATATATTTAGAGGTAACAATGTGATAGGTGCGGACAATCAGCAGGAAAGGCTAAATATCAATTGGTTAGTCGGTTTTACAGATGGAGAAGGATGTTTCCATGTGGCATTAAACAAGATGCCTGGAATGTCTCTTGGTTGGCAGGTTCTTCCTGAATTTAGGATAGTTCAACATGAACGTGATGAAAAACTCCTCTATAAAATTAAAGATTTCTTTAATTATGGAGATGTTAGAAAAAATCACGGAGACAGAAAAGACTTCAGAGTTAGAGGTTTAGAAAATCTAAATAAATTAATCAGGTTTTTTAAAAAATATCCTTTACAAACTTCAAAAAGAAAAAGTTTTGAAATCTTTTCTGAAATTATTGAATTAATGAACAGAAAACAACATCTTAATAAGGAAGGATTAAAAAAAATCGCCAATCTAGCATCTAAAATGAATCGGAAAGTAAAAAGGTATTTAGAATCCTCAGAGACTATACGCCAGAATTCCTAATAGGAATAAGATATAGTCCGACCTGTTAAGCGATTAACAGAGATGTACAGAAACGTACATCCGCCATTTATTATGGTTAGTACTTGACTTTAAAGTTAAGGAAAGTAACAAACGTGAGCGAAATACCTTGTCGTTTAATTGACGACTCGCATGAAGGCGCAACGAGACTCCTACTGTCCCTAGTTAAAAGCCCCTGAACTCACTATACTGGTGCAAAGGCCAGTGACTTCCAGTGGGAAGCGAAGACCCCGTAGAACTTTACTATAACCTATAATTGTGAGATAAATTTTATTGCTCAGTATAGGTGGAAGCCGTTAAAGCTTAGCCTTCGGGTTAAGTGTAGGCAAAATTGAGATACCACCCAACAAGATTTATCCCACTAACTGGAGATCCAGGACATTTATAGGCGGGTAGTTTGGCTGGGGCGGTCCCTGCTGAAAAAGTATCAGTAGGGCCCTAAGGTCGACTCAACAGGTTTAGAACTCCTGTGGAGAGTGCAAGAGCAAAAGTCGGCCTGACTGAATTTTGAAAAACAAAAAATTCAGAGACGAAAGTCAGGTCTAGCGAACCTCTAAACCTCCTTGATGGGGGTTAGAGATGACAGAAAAGCTATCTCGGGGATAACAGAGTCGTCGCGCCTAAGAGCTCAAATCGACGGCGCGGCTTGCTACATCGATGTCGGCTCTCCGTATCCTGGCTGTGCAGAAGCGGCCAAGGGTGGGGGTGTTCACCCATTAAAACGGATCGTGAGCTGGGTTTAATACGTTGTGAGACAGTATGTATGATATCTACTGGAAGTGTTGATGTCTGATAGGAAGGACCGTCTAGTACGAGAGGAACGGCGGTTCGGGGCCTCTGGTTTATCTGTTGTCTGATAAGGCAGGCAGAGCAGCTACGCCCTTAACGGATAAGTGCTGAAAGCATCTAAGCACGAAGTCGGCCTAGAAAAGAGACATCTTAGAGTACCTGTAGAAGACAGGTTTGATAGGACTGGCGTGTAAGTATCAAGCCTCGGCGAGATATTAAGCGTGCGGTTACTAATAACTCATTTTGACCAACTTTAGACTAACCTTTCTTTTTTAATTAAGATTCCTAGTGAAAACTATCTTTAGATGCATAATCTTTTTTAACAAAAAGCTTAACCAAAAATTCAATTCTTTTTTTCAACTTTAAATTTTAACAATAAAGAATTAGGAACTAATACCTCATCTCCTTCTTTAGTTTTAATTCTTGTCTCTATTAAATTAATATCCAATATTTTTCCCTTAACATTATCAATAACAATATTATCATCCTTCTTAAGATGTGCCCTATAGTGTATATAAAATCCTGCAGTTATATTAGGAACAAAATCTTTAAATGCCAACGCTGTTAAAATAACAATTATAACTAAAATAGTTATTAAAATAATATATAACACAGTAGTCGTCAATCCAATTTGATTCAATGCTAAAACCAATGAAACAAAGTAAATAATATACATAATCAATCTTGAAATAAATTCTTCAGCCGGAACATTAATTTTTAACTCATCCTTTAATAATAAATTTAATTTAACTTCCTTTAAAATTTTAGATAATAACTTAGAGAAAAATCTTCCAAATAATAAGCCCAATAAAATAATCGCTATAGCCGCTACTAATTTAACTAAAGTGCTGCTTAAAAAAGCATTTACCTGAATAAAATCTACCATACTTATAATCTAGATAATATAGTTTATAAAATTAACTTTTAGATCGTTCATCATTCACAATAACTTTAAAAAACCTATAATGTTCCTTTCTTATATGCCAATTAATGCAGATATCCATTATCAAAAAGCTGAAGACGAATATAATGACGCTTCTACAACTGAAGAAAAAATAAAAGCTTTACAAAATATGATTAGCAAAGCTCCTTCCCATAAAGGTGCTGAGATGTTAAGAAAAAATCTTAAGACCCGGTTAGCAAAATTAAAATCTTCTCTGGAAAAATCCTCTAGAAAGGGTTCATTTCAAAAATTTAATTTTAAAAAGGAAGGTGCCGCAACAGTTGCTTTAGTTGGTACAGTCAATTCAGGCAAATCTACTTTATTAAAAGGATTAACCAATGCTAATGTC
>DAISWR010000027.1:5015-6668 GCA_036826255.1 Nanobdellota archaeon
CTAATGCTAAAGATAAAGAAACAATAAGAAAAATATTTATAGAAATTGAAAAAAACGTTAAAGAATTAGTTAAAAAACATACATAATAAGATTTAAATAGTATTAAAATATTCTATCTTTAGAGGTAATAACTATAAAAGGAGAAAATTCTCATTTTGTATTGCTAGCTATAGTAGCGGTTGTGGGTTTAACAACAGTGCTTAAATCAGATGCACAAACCCAGCCTACAGTAGTTTTAGTTCCTTCAGATGAAAGTATTTTTGAAGAAATAAGTTTAGATGCTGAAGACTTCACTGGAGATATGGTTAATATCAATGGAACTAGGTATTATAGACGTCGTGGATAATTTTTTATTTTAAATATTTGTCCATTAAATCCCTTGGCCAATTAGAATTTATTAATTCTTTTTTTATTTCTTCCTCATTTTGTCCTTGTTTCTTCGCATCTTTAATATATTCCTTTAATTGCTCCTCGGTGTTAGAAATCTCTTCTTTTCTGAATCTATCTTTATTTTTGTAAATTAAGAAAAAAACAACAATTAAAATAAGAATAATCCCATAATTAATTAAATCTAAATTTTGCCCATCACTATCCATCTTAGCAAAAGAACTTACATCTATCTCTAATAATTTTTTACCATAGGGGTCAAATATTTCTATCCGTTTAGCATTAGAATAATAGGGAATGCTAATTTCCAAAATAGTATCCTTAATTTCTGGTACATCATATTCTGGAATAAATATCTGATTTCCATTTTCATCAAACCAAGAAGGATCAGCAGCAAAAACAATATCTACATTAATATCAAAATATCTTGAATATAAAACATCATCTTCAAAAGAGATTAATCTTAATAAGTAACCAAAACTCGGCTGGTCTTTAGGTTCAATATAATTAGTTTTCAATAATTTCACAGGATCATTGAGTAAGTCTCCATCATTATAAATTAATAATAATTGAAATACTTCTGTTTCTTCTGCTTCAGAAAAAGGTATAATCAAAACAAACAAAAAGAATACAAAAATTTTTAATAAAATATTTTTTCTCATTGTTCCAATAATTCAGGAAAATTTTCCCTACAATAACCTCCAATGTTATTATTATCAATATTTCTAATAAAGATTCTGCATATAGCTCTCTCACTTACAAGACCTAGAGAAAATGGTTCAGAAATATGATTTCTCATGATTGAATTAATCATAGATCTTTGATGAGAAATATCATACTTACATCCATCAAAACATCCTATTTTAGTTAAACAATCAGGATCATCATCAGTACACCCTTTACCAAGTAAATCTTCCCATCCTTGAATTCCAACCTCTCCACAAGAATTAATATAGTTACTTAAATGGCAATTCGGACTGCTTCCTATTGCACCAGAAATTGCGTAATTGCTTCTATCTTCTATATACTCATCATCTAATCCATAAAGATGTGAAAATTCATGTACTGAAATTTTTTGAAAGTCACTATCTCTAGTAGAGATATAAGTAAACTTAAGTCCTTCTGCAAAAGATCTGAAATTAACATCAACAAGAAAAATTCCTTTTTTATTTGGATGATTACAAAAAGATAAAGCACTAATTTGGTTTTCTATAAGTCTGGAGTGAAAAGATTCCTCACTATGTGCTGGGAATATCCAATTGCTTG
>DAISWR010000027.1:6678-8428 GCA_036826255.1 Nanobdellota archaeon
ATTATTTCATTTGCTTCTTTTAGAATTTCTTCTGGAATTATAATGACATACTTATAATATTCTTTGTTATTAATTTTGCTTACTAGTTGTTTTTGAACTTTCATGAAATTAAATAAGTCTTTATTAGAAGCATAGGGTTCAACAGAAAGAATACCATTCCCATCTCCTTCAAAATCAATAGCCTCAAGAGATTTTTCAATAAATGGATCTAATTCTTCAAAGTTTGTAGCAACAAAGACAAGATTATATCTGTCCTCTTCTGGATTATTATGGCCATCTATTAACTCAAAACAAATATCCTCCCTTAAAAAGAAAACATAGTTTTCATTATAAGTAGCTTCATTCCCATCTTTATCAGTAGCAATTATCATAATATGATATTCTCCCTCATCATGACTTTCTTCATTCCACAAAGCTCTGAAAGTTTTCTTATCATCATCACTATGCAATCTTACACTTTCATCATTAATAATGGCGATAACATCTATATTCTCCCCACTATAAGTATTATCTGTGACTCTAACAACTATTTCAAACAAATCATTTATATGGAAAATATCTCCTATCTTTGGAGAAACTATTTCCTCTATAACCGGAGATTCTATATCTGTAACACCTTCACAAATATTATTACAAGGTCCTCCGCAATCTACTCCGGATTCACCTTGGTTTTGGAACTCATCAAAACAAGTGCAGGAACAGGTATTACAATTTTCCACAAGAACTTTTTCTTCGGTACAGTACAATCCTCTTGTTTCTCTAGAACAATTCAAAACAGGAGTATTATCTATGCAAACGTTATCACTTAAAGAAACACTATAAGTATTATCTGTTAAGATTATTTGGTTATTTAGCATCCATCTACTATTTTCATCACTCCATCCATATATTGAAGTGCATTTGTATTGTGGGTAATTCAAGTTATTACATAACTCTTGAGAATCAATTCCATCAAAAATTTTAGGCAAAGGGGTCACATAAGTACCAGATCTTAAATTGTCATTAGTAAAAGGGTCATTTATTTGCTCGCCTCTTAAAATATAAGAAACAATTCTACTATCCTCAGCTTCATCAAAAACAAAATTATAAGCTGTATTCTCAATCACAAAATCTGTGTTTAATTTTCCACAAACATGAGTATATGTCTTTTTTACTTTTTCAAAAAAGATTTCATCATTATATCTCCCACTAAAAGACAATTCTATTGTTTCATCAGGATTAAGAACATTATTAACGGTAACAGTTGGATCATCTATGGTAAAAATATTAGTTTCCTGTGCAAAACTAACTGTATTAATATATAAAATATTCCCATATATATTTTTTAATTTAAGTCTATATTCAAAAGTCCCATCCTCATTCCTAGTAACCTCTATTTCTTCTATCATTAGTTTATTATCTATAACATTTTGATTCTTATTTCTAACAGTTAAAAAAGAACATAATTTTGGTGATCCCCTCCCTACATCATAGTCGCAAATATTAATTAACATACTCACAAGCCCTTGTTGATATTTGATTTTATTAAGAGAATATAAATTAGGTATCTCTTCACAAAGATCAGCAGCAGTATTATATATTATTCCAATAGAACTGTCAGGTAAGATTATATTATCATAAGATTCGTAAAAACCTTTTCCATTAAAATAAGTCCTATGATGATAAGTATATCCTAAACCCCCACATTCAACCTCGTTCCCAAATTCATCCGCAAAAATAAAAAAATCTTCCACACTGATAATATTATCAC
>DAISWR010000028.1:0-7655 GCA_036826255.1 Nanobdellota archaeon
AATAAGCCTAATCCTGGATAGATGACGAAATAAACAATGATGAATGCTAGAATTATATTAACTATCCATGACCATATAGAATTATCTTCCCATACAAAATACCATACTTTCTTCAGTAGTTTTTTAAATTTAGTATTTTTAAAAACCATTTATAGTTTTAAAGCTTTTATTTTTTTAAGCATGTTTTCATTTGCTTTTGAGAGCCTTTTGATAGCGTCCTTTAAAGCTTTTTTAGGAGATTCTTTCTCATCTGTTTCTATAGTCAATATAGGTTGCGCTGTTAATGGATGAGATATATTATATCCTGCTAGTTTTATATGAGAATCATTCCATAATTCTCTTCTTAAGGCATTTAATACAGTGTGGGTTTCGTCCTTAATTTCTACCTTAAGTCTTTCTTTAGAATCCTCTAAAATATTTATCTCCATAGGATTTCATTTAAAAGGCAGATTTAAAAAGCTTATGCTTTTAGAGCTTATTTGAATTGCTTAATATGAAGCAAGCTGCTTTAAAGCGATATATGGGCCTTTTATGATATTTTTGGGTTTGCTTTATTGAAAAAATTAAAGGGATAATTTTTTTTAGTAAAAAATTATTTTCTCTAGATAAGGCCTTAATGAATCCTTCAGATTCTATCTTATGTATAGAATATATCTTATCACAAACCTCCATCGCTTTTTTTAAGAATACCTTATCAGCATGTTCGTTTTGAACACCGAAAGGAGGATTTTGAATTACAGTATCAACTTTTGTTTTAAAATTAGAAATATCCTGTTGTTTAAATATAGAATTCCCAACATAATAACTCTTCTTAATTTCTTTAAGGTTTTCTTTTGCAGTCTTTAAAATTTTCTTATCTAAATCAACGAAATATACTTTCTTAGCTCCTAAAAGCAATGCTCCAAGACCAAATATTCCTGGGCCACAAGCCGCGTCTAAAACTATCTTACTATGAATGTCCCCATTCATGTAAGCCACCCAGAGTATATCTGCTGCTATCTCTGATGGCGTGGAGTATTGTTCTAATTTAGTATCTGGAGAGTCAAAGTCTTTTAGCTTAGAAAGAATTATTGCCAGTTCTTTTTTACTTCTCATCTTTTAATTTTAATAAATCCCCTATTGTTAAAGCTTGGTCTTTAAAGTTTAGCTTAACATTATCTTCCTTTTCTTTATATTCTTCTATTAACTTTATATTACATAGTTTTTCTATCTTTTTAGCTAAATCAATTGTTGGCATCATATGCCCTGATTCTATCTTATTAAGAACAGACTCTTTCTCTGATAATTTCTGGGCAAATTCTTTTTGAGTTAAACCCATCCAATTCCTAGAATCTTTTATTTTCTTACTATACCCATCCACAATAATCTCTATTACCTCATTTTCAATAGATTTTTTAGGTTTTTGCTTTAATACCTCTTCTTTTAATTCTTCTACATGCCTTTGTATGACTTCGCCAAAAGAGGAACATGAATCACAAACCAAGAGTTCTGTGTTTTCTACTTTAGTTCTTGATAATAAAGCTTCTTTACCACATATCTCACAAAATGCCATTTTATCTCCCACAATATCTTTATTTATAGAGTATATAACTTTCTCTAGTTTAATAAATTTTTCATTATTTAGGTTTTACTCTTTATCTTTATAATAAAATTTATATATCCTTCTCATTTTTTTTAGTTATGGCTAATGTTATGTTCATCCTTTCAATTATTTTATCTATTGCTGTTTTTATTTTCATATCATTCCTTTTTGCTGTAGTTCTTATGGCTATGTTAAAAAAAGAGAGGTATAATGAATTTGAACCTAAGATTAGCATAATTATCCCAGCTTACAATGAGGAAACCAGGATAAAAAATTGTCTTGATTCTATACTTGCTTCTAGTTATAAAAAAGATAAAATAGAAATTATAGTTGTTGATGATGGAAGTACAGATAATACTCCTGAGGTTTTGAAGAATTATGGGATTAAAGTATTAAAACAGGAGCATTTAGGGAAGTCTAAAGCACTAAATAAAGGTATTTTAGTCGCTAAAAATGAATTTGTCCTTGTTATTGATGCTGATACAAAGATAGACAAGGATTTTATTAAAGAGATAGTTAGGCCATTTTCTGATAAAAAGGTTGGAGCTACTACTGGAATCATTAAATTAAGTAATAATAAAGGCATATTGCCTATGTTCCAAAATGTTGAATATGGCTTTTACAATCTAATAAGACACAGCTTCTCGGACTTATTTAAGAACAGTGTTTGGTTTTTGGGGGCTTTAGCATGCTATAGGAAGAAAATAATAAAAAAAATTGGATTATTTAAAACAGATTCTTTAACAGAAGATATTGATATAGCTATGGATATTAATAGAGCGGGGTATAAAAATATTAGTGTTGGTAAAGCTTTTGGCTATACTAATGTGCCTACTAGCTTAAAATCATTATACAAACAAAGAGCAAGGTGGTGGATTGGTGCTTTGCAATCGCTCTTTAAGAATAGGGATATGTTCTCTTCCAAATATGGTATTCCTACACTATTCTTATTTAAGAACCAGATTTTTTGGTCGATCTACGCTCTTGTCTATTTACCCTTATTAATTTATCAAGTAAATTACTGGTTGCCTTACAACCTACATAGTGCTTTAGCCATTACAATATATCTTGTGAGGTGGTTTAGTCTTTGGGGGCCGCTTTATGTTTTGTATAAACTGCCTACTACAGGTTTTTCAGCATTTACATTTTTTGGAGTACTCACAGGCATAATGGTAACTATAATGCTTTTGATTGCTTTAAAGAAGTTTAAGCACAAGTTTAATTTTAAAAATCTTGCTGCAATATTCTTCTTTTTCCCCTATACGATAGTTTTAAATATAATAATTTTGCTTAGCTTGATTAATGTCCATATTTGGAAAAAAAGGAGCTTCAAAAGATAAACGATGGGTATCTCAGAATTTTTGATAGAAGCATACCAGCCTATACTGTTGTTAAGAGAAAGCAAGTTTGTATATTTTTCCAATATTATAAGTAGTAATGCTTTTGATTTTTTACTTGTAATTGCTGCTATCGTATCTACTATTTATCTATATATAGGGATAAGGATGTTGCTTTTTTATAAAAAAAAATCAATAAACTATAAGGTAAAAGAAGGGGATTTGCCCTTTGTTACTATACAAATACCTACTTACAATGAGCCTGCAGCTATACAATGTGCAATAAAATGTTTAGAAAATGATTATCCTAAAGACAAATATGAGATTTTAATAGGCGATGATAGTAAAGATCCTAAAATTTCTAAGATGTTGAAGGACTTTGCAAAACTACATAATAATGTTAGAGTAATTAAAAGAAAGGACAATATTGGATTTAAGGCTGGGAATCTAAATAATATGTTAAACTATTCTAATGGCGAGATTCTAGTTTTGTTTGACTCTGACTTTCTTCCTCCTAAAGATTTCTTAAGAAGGATAATTGCACCATTTAACAAAAGCAATAAGATAGCTGCTGTACAAGCTAGATGGTCTTTCATTAAACCAAATAAGAATCTAATTTCTTTATTATCTTCCACAATACTCTCTGTTATTCATAATCTTGTATTGCCACTTATTTATAGAAAGAGCAAAATAACATTCATATGCGGGTCTGCTGAAGCTGTTAAAAAGAGTATTTTAAAGAGATTGGGCGGGTGGAAGAGCGGTAGCTTTACAGAAGACATTGATTATTCACTAAGAATATTAAAGAATGGATACAAAATAGTTTATCTAGAAGACTTAGAGTGTAAAGGAGAAGTGCCATATACTCCAAAAGATTTCTATAAGCAACAAATGAGATGGGCTTATGGAGTTATAAGAGCTTATATTGATCACGGATTAGATGTCTTTAAGACAAAGGATCTTAGATTAAAAGATAAAACCTTTATATTTTTCTTTGGATCTGGATATTTAATATCCTTCTTGCTAGTAGCTCTTTTTATAACAGGGTTCATAGCTTTTATTACACATATGCCTGAGCCATTAAATATCTCAGAATTCATGTATTATACTACGAGGAATATATTAGTAACTTCTGGATTAATCTTTGCTAGTTCTGTTGCATTGGTTAAAAAAGATAATCTAAAAAAAGTGTGGCACATGATAGCAGCTTCATTTAGTTATGGCCTTGTTGTGATGTATTATGTAAATAAGGGGATGTTTAAAGCATTATTCAATAAGCCTATGCAATGGCATTTATTAAAGAAAGAAGGAAATAAAGTTAAAATCTAGCTTGTTGTTAGGTTTCTAATTTCCCATACTTCTACGCCTTTTTGGGCATATACGCTTCTAAAGTTTTTGCTAAATTCTAATAGAAACAATAAGCCTTCTTCATCTTCATGCCACACTTTCCCTTCTTTCATCTCCGGTGTTATTAATATATAACCAATATTGTATCTTTCTATAATCTTTGTACTGTTTTTAAGATCTCTTGAATAAAACAGGTTTTGGGAATCTTCATGAACCTGTTGTAGATTAGGGGCATAAGCAAATAATGGGTCCATTACATTAGATTTTTTAGCTAGGTAGTTTATCCAATAGCCATTTGAATAATGAGAGAATACTGTTTTTTGTTCCGAATCTGTTCCTATTAATGATAGGCCTTCTACTATTTCTTTATTTGGTAAAGAATCTGCTGTTTGTTTTGCATAAGACAATCCTGAAAATATCAAGCCTAAAGATAATATTAATATAGTAAAGTTCTTTATGAATTTACTTTCCCATCTTCTTTGTATTAATTTTAAGACTCCAAAGGCGACTAAGATGGCTAGCAAGAGATTCAAATAAATTAGGATGGGTATGTAAAATAAGGATAATATAAATAAGATTATAAATATGATATGCGTTGTAATATAATCCTGCTTTTTCTTCCAGGTTACTACAATACCGATGAATGCCAGAATTAAAGCAAATATGCTTAAACTGATTTTTCCACCCAAGTCAGAAAATAATTGTTGGTGTACAGGCAAGTTATCTATCATAAATATGTCGGGCAGACCAAATTTTATTAAAACTGGTACGTACTTTAATAATATTAAGATAAGAGTTATTGCTAAAGTTATATAAAACCAAGGCAAGGATTTTCTATTTTTAATTAGAGTATAGATTAAAACTGCTATCAAGCCGACCAATGGATGGATTATTCCAAAAAGGGTGGTTAATGCTATCAGGATAGTAGTTAATATTTTTTTATCTTTTAGTAAAAAGTAAAAGGCTAATAAGTTTAAAAATAATGGGATAAAATAGTAATTGGAAGTTGAGAATAAGTAAATAAATATTGGAGAAAAAATGAATACTAAAGTGGATATTGTTCTTATTCTTTTTTCTACTTTTATATTTTTTAGAAGATAGTAAAAGAGAATTACTGTTAGTATTCCAAATATAAATGGAATTAGTTTTGATGTAAGCTCTAGAGAGATATTAAGAAATGAACTGATTTTTGCTAGTACAAATGGCCAACCTAAGGGGGTTAATATTTGTCTTCCTCCATAACTTAGTGGATCAAAATTTGTAATCCCCCTTTCTTGAATTAGAGAAGCTATCTTCAAATGATAATAAGACTCGTCACCAACTAATATATTGGAATTTCTAATAATATATGGCAGAGATATAACTAATATAGTTGAGAGCAATATTATTAAGATTACCCAACATTCAACAGATAACTTCAAAAACTTCTGGTAAAATTTCTTTGAAACACTTCTCATCTTTAATATAGCTTACCTCCGCTATGTTATATTTTTCTATTATTTTCTTATTAGTTATGATATAATCCACACCATACTTTTCTAATAATTCCAAAGCTTTTACCTCAAAGGGGGTTGTATATATCTCTGCTATATCTAAAAGTCTTTGTTCTGGATTTGGTGCCAAAAGAAAATTTGAATCGGCAACGTTTTTTCTTTTTGCTTGATAAGTTATTAGATGGCCAAATTCTAATGGAGCTAAAACTGTTGAGCCTGGAGGCGTTTTTCCTTTTATTTCCTTGAATAAGGAAAGTTCTTCATCAGTTATAGTTGATTTTATTAAATTCTTAGACGCTATATAAGAAGGGATTATTGATAAGATTATCACTGCAACTATGATTATTACAGTTAAATAATTCTCAAGATTATAGAATTTTGTTTTTCTAAGATATACGAAGTATTTTGCTAAAGCTACTGCAGAAAGTATTGTTAAAGCTATTCCTAAAAAGGTCAATCCGATATTTAGATTTATTAATCTTAATAATAGTAATAAAAATACTGCTAATAGAACACCATTTATCAAAAAGAATGAATCTTTTTTCCCTTTGAAGTAAGAATAAACAACTCCGACTATACCGTATATTAACGGCAGTATTCCTAAACTTATTATTATCTTTAGTATATTAATATTAGAAAAGTAATTGCCTGATATTTGGGGTGGAACATTCTGCCAGATTACATTGAATCCATAAGTGAGAAATGCTCTCTTATATATAATAAAACTTAGAAGTATGGTTAGGAATGTAGAAAAGATAATCACTTCTTTTTTTAATTTTGATACTTCTACGTCTTCTGTTATTGTAAGGATTAAATAAAACATTATGGATATTGGAAGCAGGAAGGCGATTGGATGTAATAATGGCAAGATGAATGAAAGAACTACAAAATATTCTAAGTATTTCTTATGCTGGCCTATTCTTATAAAACAATACAACATAAAGAATAATCCTGGGATTGCTAGGGAAAAAATTGAAAGGGAATTTAATATCAATGAGAAATAAACCGGGATAAATGCTGACATTAAAGAGGCTATTAGAGATACTTTTTCGTCTTTAGTTAATTCAAAAGATATTAGATAAACTATTAGAACTATTAAGGATGAAAAGATTATTGGAATAATCTTGAATACTAATGGTATTAAACTTAGGAATACCAATAAATAATAGAATAATGGCGAATATACTAAATCTCTTCCTCCATAACTTAGGTTATCATATCGTAAATGGAATTTATTTTCAGATATCTTTTCTGTTAATCTTAAATTTAAATAAGATTCGTCACTAGAAAAATTTTTAGTTGATAGAGCAAAAAATAGTTGAAACAAAATTGCTAGCATAAAGATTATTGCTAATATAACTTTAGGTGATATTTTTTTCATATTGTTTTTAGTGGTTTGTCTGGGATTGGCATTGAAAATGGAAGTATCTCTTTTTCCTTAGCTGTTTTCTCTAATTCTTTGGAGACGTCCTTAACGTTTTTGAATTTATCTGCTAGCTCTTTTTTAGAGACATCGAAGTAATCATAAAATTTTGGGGTCAATTTTAATTTTCTTGTTCTTCCAAATTTTTCAGATTCGACATAACCTATTTCTTTTAATATCCTTACATGATCGTATGTTAGGGTTCCCCTTACTTTAACAACATCTGACTGGATAATTGGTTGTTTCCAAGCTATTACTGCCAAGGTTTCCAGTAAAGACTTGTCCATCTCATTTTTTGAATATAAATCTGATGTAAGATGAATATAGCCAGGCTTGACAGCGAGTTTCCATATGTCATTTTCTCCCACTAAATGCAATGATGAGTCTCTTTCTGAATAATCTTTTTTAAGCGATTCAAGGGTTTTTTTTATATCTTCTAAAGAAGCTATTTTAGTCAGAGAAGATAACTCTTG
>DAISWR010000029.1:0-7494 GCA_036826255.1 Nanobdellota archaeon
ATAAAAGAGGAAGAGTTAAATGAATTATTAAAAACAAAAAAACAGCCCTCTGTATATCTTGGGACAGCAACAACAGGAAAACCCCACATAGGATATTTCCTTTGGGTATTAAAACTGGCAGACTTCCTAAAAGCAGGTTTTAAAGTAAAACTCCTCTTAGCAGATATTCACGGAGCATTAGACAATACCCCCTGGAACATTTTAGATTATAGGTATAAATATTATTCGAAGATAATTCCTCTAATGTTTAAAGCAATAGGCACAAATATCTCTAAATTTGAAATCGTAAAAGGTTCAGATTTCCAATTAAAAAAAGACTATATCTTAGATATATTAAAGATGTCATCTTATACTTCTGTAAGCGATGCTAAAAGAGCAGCATCAGAAGTAGTAAAACAATCAGACAATCCAAAAATTTCTGGATTGATCTATCCTATTATGCAGGCCTTAGACGAAGAATATCTAAAAGTAGATATGCAATACGGTGGTATAGACCAAAGAAAAATATTGATGTTCGCTAGAGAAAACCTGCCAAAAGTAGGTTATAAGCCAAGGATAGAGTTTATGACACCTTTAATTCCAGGATTAACAGGAAGTAAAATGAGTGCTTCAGAAGAATCCTCAAAAATAGATCTATTGGATGATCAGGAAACGGTGGAAAGAAAGGTTAATGCAGCCTTTTGCCCAGAGGGGGAAATTGAGAATAATGGTGTTTTAGCATTTTTTAAATACGTTATATTCACATTGAATAATGATCAAGGTAAAATTTTGTTGATAGAAAGACCGAGCAAATTCGGAGGTAATGCAAAATATAAAGAATATCTTGATTTAGAAAAAGATTTTAAAAATAAAAAAATTCACCCTCTAGATTTAAAAAAAACATTGGCAAGAGAAATAAATATGCTCTTAGAGCCAATAAGAAAGGAATTTAAAGACTTAGATTTAATAAAGAAAGCTTACCCCAATTAAACAAGAATTAGAATATAAACATAAAAGATGGACAAGTCATTAATAGATTTTGCTTTAAGGTATATAGAAAAAAGAGGGGCGTCTTATGTAGAAGCAAAATTAGAATCTCATGAAACAAATGAGCTCTTTCTAAAGAATAGCATACCAGAAGCAATATCTTTCTTAACAACACAAGGCTTAGGGATAAGATACATTGCAGATGGAACCTTGGGTTTTATCTCAACAAATTGCCCAGAAAAAAATAGGCTTAAAACAATAATAGATAAATCACTAAACCTAACAAAAAGATCATCAAAATACAGAGAGGGCATTAAATTATCTGAAGAAAAGATACATAAGAAGTCTTATAAAATAAAACAAAAAATAAATTTAAAAGATATTTCTCCAGAAGAAAAATTAAAAGAGTTGGTAGAGGCTGATAAAGCAATACTCTCTACAAAAGTAAAAACACCAGGAAGGTACATTTCATTAACAGACAAACTTGTTAAAAAATATTTAATAACTTCAGACGGCACAAAAATTCAATCAGAAATACCATACGTAAATTTGCATTATTTCTTAACGATAACAGAAAAAAACAAGTCTTCCCAAAGACAATGGCAATATGGCAATACTGCAGGATGGGAAGCTGTAAAAAAATGGAATATCCCAAAAATATTAAAAGACGAAGCTCTTGTAATGAAAAATAACCTTACAAAAGGAAAAGTACCACCAAAAGGAGTTCTAGATGTCATAGTTGGACCACAAATATCAGGGATAATGGTTCACGAATCAGTAGGTCATCCTTATGAAGCAGATAGGATTTTTGGTAGAGAAGCAGCACAAGCAGGAGAATCGTTCATTACAGAGGATATGATAGGAAAGAGAATAGGATCAGAAATCATAACAGTCATAGATGACCCAACAGTAGAAAGCAGTTTTGGATTTTATTTATATGATGATGAAGGCATAGGAGCCAGGAAAAAAATCTTAATAAAAAAGGGCATAATAAATGAATTCTTGCACAATAGGGAAACTGCTTACAAAATGGGTCTTAGAAGTAATGCTTCAGCAAGAGCAGAGAACTATAGTAAAGAAGCTATAGTAAGGATGTCAAATTCATTGTTAGCTCCGGGAGATTATACAGAAGAAGAACTAATAGAAGATATAAAATTAGGAATTTTTATGAAAAATTTTACAGAGTGGAATATAGATGACAAGAGATTCCAGCAGAAATACGTGGGCTTAGACGCTTATTTAATAAAAAATGGCAAGATTATGCATCCAATAATAAAACCAACCTTAGAAATAACAACCCCCTATTTATGGAATTCTATAGATGCGATAGGAAAAAACTTTGAAGGGCACGCAGCTTTTTGTGGGAAGGGAGAACCTATGCAGGCAGTCCCAGTATGGTGTGGAGGAGCTTCGGCAAGATTAAGGAATATTAGGTTGAACTAAATGGAAATAAAAAAATACATAAAAACAAGGCTAGAAAAACAAGGTTTTGAAGACATAATTATCACTAAAAATATATTGGAAGCAAAACAAATCAAATTCTCAAAAAACAAGATAGTAAAAACAGGAACAGAGTTAGCAGAGGACTTATCTTTCTTCTTGACAAAAAATAAAAGAATCTTAGTAACAGACCTAAAGGAATTATCAAAACAGAATATAGATAAGTTTGCTAAAAAATCTGCCAAATTTATAAAAAATCTGCCGAAAAATGAAAATTATTATGGTATAGCTAAAGGCCCATTTAAGTATAAAAATATTAAAGAATTTTATGACAAAAAGGTGTTAGATATAAATGATATAGATCTGCTAGAGAAAGGATTAAACGCCTCTTTTAATCAAGGTATAAAAAGAGCAGATGGCATCCTTGAAATAACTAAAACAAAAACAGAGCTACTTACTTCAAATAATGCTGAAGCAGAACAACAGAGTTCTTCTTTATATTTCTCTATAAGGTCTTTTGCAAATAAAGAAGCCTCAGGGCATAGTAATATAGTGTCTAGGACATTAAAGAAATTTGATGTAGAATATGCTGGAAAACATTCAGGAGAGATAGCAAAAAAAGCTTTAAATCCTCAAGAAGGAAAGGAAGGAAAATATGATGTCATCTTTGACCCACTGCCACTATCAGGTTTAATTGGAGATATTGGAAATGCCTGCTCAATCTTTTCAGTAGAAGCAGGATTAAGCTTCCTAGCGAATAAACTAAAAAAGCAAATAGCAAGCAAGACCTTCACCTTAATAGATGATCCCTTATACCAAAATGGCATAGGAGCTACAAAATTCGATTTAGAAGGCATCCCAACACAAAAAAATATCTTAATCAAAAACGGCATATTGCAAAAATACTTGCACAATACATCAACAGCAAAGAGATATAATACAAAAACAACAGCTAATGCAGGGCTAATAGCTCCGCAGCCATGGAATTTAGTGGTCAAACCAGGAAAAACAAAACAAGAATCATTGTTTAAAGGCATCAAAAAAGGAATTTATATAACTAACCTCTGGTATACAAGGTTCACAAATTACTTTACAGGAGATTTTTCGACAATACCAAGAGATGGAACCTTTTACATAGAGAATGGAGAAATAAAGTATCCTATTAAAAACATAAGAGTTAGTGATAACATGTTAAACCTGATGAAGAACATAAAAGAAGTAGCAAATAATGTTATACAAACAAAGAGCTGGGAAGCACAAGAACCAGCAATAATCCCTTCTATTTTAGTAACAAATATAAATATAACAAAACCAACACAATAATCCTGCTGAGGAATTATGATGATAAGACTATTTGTAGCTATAGACACCCCATCCAAAATAAAAGATTATCTCTATGAAATCCAGCAAGCGATTATTAAGAAAATAAATACAAGAGAAACAAAGATAAAGTGGGTTGCAAAGAAAAACTTCCACCAGACTCTAAAGTTTATCAGCTGGGTAGATGAAGCCAACGTAGAAGAGATAAAAGATAAGCTAAAAAAACTGGAATTTAAGAAGTTTAAAGCCAGATTAGGTTCTTTAAGTGCTTATCCAACTCCAAATAATATAAGGGTTATCTTTGTTGACATGATAGCTCCAGATATTTTCTCTATCCACGATGATGTAGAGATGCTTTTAGAAGGTATAGGCAAAAAAGACACTTTGTTTTCAACGCATCTAACATTAGGAAGAGTTAAATTCTGTAGAGAAAGAGATCAATTGTCAGAAATCTTAAGAAATATTAAGATAGAACCTCAAGAGTTTATCATAGACAAGGTAAAATTGTTCCAAAGCATACCAACAAAAGAAGGTTCTATTTACAATGAGATATCATATTAGTCACTATAGTCTTCTCTAAGTATGTTATGGATATCATTAGCTTTTTTAGGACCCATTTTATCAACATCTTCTAATTTATCTTTGTCACTTTCAACAACGCCTTTGACGCTTTTAAATTTCCTAAGCAAGCTCTTAGCTAAAATAGGCCCAACTCCAGGCAAACTCTCAACAATAAACTCCTGTAACTCCTTGGTTGTCAAAGGCTTTTTATCTACCCTAACGCCAAAATCTTTGTATTTATTTTCCTGCTCTCTTTTAGCTAAAATATTCAAAAAAGCAGCAGTTTCCATAAAGTTCTTAGTCCATATAATAGGAATGCCATAATCAACAACTATTGCAGCTAACATGCCTCTTATAGCATTAGCATGCATTTTCCTTACAGAATAAATATCCTCTTCCCCCTCAATTATTATCAAAGGCCTTTCAAAATTATCCTTTAAGTCTTTAACCTGATGAAGCAATCTTTTATCAATAATAGAGTCTACAAAGTCTCTAATGCTTTTCTTTTCTATGCCGACCCTATCACTTACAATATAATCAGCAACATCCAACCTCTTCATCTCAACTTTAGCACCCAACTCAACCAATTTCTTAGCAACACCCCCTTCTTCTCTGCTATCTACAAAGATCTTTTTCTGCTCTTTACTAAAAGAATCTAATTTCGTACCAGTCTCACTCCTATTAATTTTATTTTTCAAATCTTCTAAGATCTTATACATATTCTTTTCTTTATGGTGAGCTATCCAAAAATAAGTCTCATCCCTAGTATTTTTAGTTATTAATATTACGACCCTGCCTTTTTTGTGCCTGGCAGTCCTCCCTCTTCTTTGTATACTCCTAATTGCACTAGGAACAGGTTCGTAAAATACAATTAAATCAACTTCAGGGATATCTAATCCTTCTTCCCCAACAGAAGTTGCTATTAAAACATTAAACCTTTCCTTACCAAACTCGTCTATGATCTCTATCTGCCTTTTTTGACTTAATCCAAGGCCATCTTTTTTAGCTTGCCCAACAAAAACTCTAGATTTAATATTAAGATCTTTTAACATAGCCTCTATTTTACTAGCCCCGTTTCTATAATGATTAAATACAATAATCTTAATCTTATTGTCCTTATCAATTTCTTTCTTAATTAGATCAACAAGGCGATACAATTTAGGATGCTCTACGCCCTGATCAATCAATTTATTTAATTTAACAAATGCAGACCTGAAATTAAGGTCTCTAACAAGGTTCTTAGTAGCTTTAGTCTTGCCTTTATCAGCCTCCTCTCTTAATTTATTCATAAAACTAAACAAAGCATTAACACCCTGGCTTTCTAGCATAACTAAAGCATGATCAACCTTAACAGCCTCAGCAACTAAACTAACTCCCTTTAGCACTTGAATATCTCTTTGCCCCCTAGCTATTTTTCCTTGCAAAGTTCTCTGCAATTCAATTAAATTAGATTTGCTAAGATTAGTGCTGTTTATTAAACCAAACTCTTTTAAGTTATCAAGTTTGCTCTTCAAGCAATCTTGCAGAAATTTCCTAACCTCCATAAGTTCATCAGGAAAATCAACTTTAATATATTCTATATTCAGATCTTGAACATAATCTTTAACATCAGGGCTATCTTCATTCCGATATTCAATATCTTCTATGTAAAGATTCTTACAAATCTCTTGTACATCATCTATTCTACTCCCAGGAGAAGCTGTCAATCCTAAAATTCTGGGGAAACTGCCTTTTTTCTTATATTGCTTGGCTAAGAACTTATAAGCATATTCTTTAACAGCTCTATGGGCCTCATCAAAGATTATTAAAGAAATCTTCTCTAAAGGAACCTTGTCATTTATAATATCATTCTCAATGCATTGAGGTGTGCTAACAATAACAATAGAGTCTTTCCACATACCTTCTCTCTCATCAGGACTTATCTCGCCTGTAAACAAAGCGACATTACTTACGTTGGTATTGGTCTTGAATTCATTAGCTATCTGAGCTGCTAAAGGCTTTGTAGGCGTTAAAAACAATATCTTAGAATCTGGAAACTTATTAAGCCTATTAACACTAGCTAATATCCCAATCTTTGTTTTTCCTAATCCTGTAGGCAAAACTACTAAACAATTAGCCTTATCACAGCTCTCTAGTATTGTTTCCTGATAAAGTCTAGGCTTAAAGTCCTTTATTTGTATCATTTTAATGTGGTGCAAAACTATATATACCATCTTATATTAAAAACTTTATGGTGATTTATGATTCAGTTATTATACCTTTATTTCTAGCACTTATACTCAGCATATTACATTTTTTTAGCTCAAAGGTATCAGGAAAAATAGAGAAATATCATTCAAAGATCATAAGTTTAAGCGCAGGAATTTTAGTTTCCTTACTCTTCTTAGAGATATTGCCTTTACTCTTAAAGACAAGAACCTTATCAAATAGCCTAATCTTTACTGCAATATTAGGCGGATTTGTAGTCTTTCATATTGCAGAAAAATATCTATACCAGCACATTAAGCATAAAAAAGAATTATTAAAGGATTTAGCAGAACTGCATGTCTTAGGGTTCTATATTAACCATTTTATTCTAGGTTTTTTGTTGGTATTGGCAGGAAAAGGAACACAGTTGTTAATCTTTATCCCACTACTATTGCATACAGTATCCTCATCAATATCTTTAGAGCATATTCATGAAAAAATCAAATCAAACATATCCAAAAGGATATTTATAGCCTCATCTACATTTTTAGGAGCATTAGTAGCAATTTTATTAAGTCCAGCAGAAACACTTTACATCCTACTATTCTCTATAATTACAGGCATGGTTCTTTATATCTCGTTTAGAGATATGGTTCCTAAAGAAAAAGAAGGAAGCCCGCAGTTTTTCTTACTTGGAGTATTGCTTATAGTCGTCTTACTCATTTTAATATAAGTTAAATCCTTTATAACGGATAACTCCACTAAACTTAAATACTAGCACTTATATAAATTCTTATGTCAAGAATCTCTCAAAAAGTAAGAGAAAAAATCAAAGAGGAAATCCTGAGAGTCCTGTATGAAAATGCTCCGAAACCCCTCTATACAAAGCAACTAGCAGACCTAATTCTAAGAAACGATGAATTTACCCTATCTTTATTAATTGAACTAGAGAAAAAGAAGTTTGTCAGGAAAGTTAAAAAAACAAAGCAAGGAATAGAGTTTACCGCAAGAAAACAATGG
>DAISWR010000030.1:0-7323 GCA_036826255.1 Nanobdellota archaeon
GCATATTTTTGTATCCAATTGTAGGCACATTGTGCTCTGACTTTAACACTCTTATCATTATAGCCTTTCGTAGCCTTGACTAAATCACCTCCGTATATTTGTGCTAATACAGTTAAATGTCTAAATCCAGGTTGTTCAGGAAATTTCTTAGGAATATTTATGCAAGAGAGCTCGTAAATCCTTTTTTGATTCAACTTCTCTTTTTCATTACCAACAGCCTGCTCATCAAAATAAATCCTTTCACATTCATCAAAATCTTCATATAACTGTAAGACATCTAAATCAAAGCTTATAGAGAACTCCTTTCCAGGTTTTGTTCCAGCAAATAACCACCTCAAGACCTTAGGCTCGTATACTTCTAAAACTTCTTTTGGTGTTGTTATAACGCCTTCAGAGCTTGAAAATTGTCCGCCGCCTTTAATGCTTATCCATTCATAAAGCTGATAAGTTGGTGCATCCCTGTTCCAGATTGCTTTAATTATTTGTTTCCCAGTATCATAGCTCCCGCCGGGAGTAGAATGATCCTTTCCACCAGGCTCAAAATCTACTTTTTCATAATTCCATCTCATTGGCCAATCCAATCTCCATGGTAACTTTACTATTCCTCTTTTGCTGAAGTCAACTTCATCAGAATAACCGCAATCACACTCATACTTTATCTTAAAATCTCCGTCATAACCCAAAACCTTAGTGCTGTCTTTACCGCACTTTTCACAATAGACCGTTAAAGGAATCCAGTCTTCTTTTAATGGCTCTTTTCTATATTTGTTTAGTATCTTTATTGCCTGGTCTTTATTATTTAATGCCCTCCTAATTTCTTTAGCATACTTACAACTACCATATACCTCACTTTGCCTTATATACTCTACATCAAAACCTAAACCTTCTATGCCTTTCTCTAATTCTTTCTCAAAATGTAATGCATAACTTTCATGGCAATTAAAAGGATCAGGAACATTTGAAATGGGCATTCCTATGTAATCTACCCATTTTTTGTCTACATTAGGAGGTATCTTTCTAAGCCTATCAAAATCATCCCAAGAATAAAGAAACTTAACTCTTTTCCCTTTTTTTTGTAATGCTTTAGCAATCAGATCTGTGGTTATTATTTCTCTAAAGTTACCTATATGTATTGTTCCAGAAGGAGTTATACCAGAAGCACAAACATAACCAGATTTACTTCCCTTTTCTTTTATCACTCTTTCAGCAGCCTTATCAGCCCAATGCATGTCCATCTTTATAACCAATTTTTATAACTTATTTAAGCCTTTCTCAAGTAGCAGTATATATTGATTTCTGTCTTTAAACTTAAGTTCTATCTTTTCTATTAATCTAAAATTATACCTTTTTGCATTATCAACCAATTGTTCTATAGAGCTGCATAAAAAGACACACATTCCGTTATTTTTTAAGAGTTTATTTAATCTATCAAATAGTTCTTTATAAATTCTTTCTACTTGACCAGTTCCTATTCTTTTAGTAGGACAAGGAACATTGCTGATGACTTTATCAATCTCACCTTCATCAATTTTATTATCTAATAAGTTATAATTAACAAATTTACTGTTAACTTTAGCAATTTTTGCATTAATTCTGCAGCTTTTTAAGTACCCTTCTCTTTTATCTGCTCCAATTACCCTGCACTTTTTATAAAAACCAGCCTCAATGCAAATAACTCCATCACCGCAAAAAGGATCTAATAGGACTTCATTATCTTTTAGGTTGCTTAATCTGAGCATACAGTAAGCTAAACAAGCATTAATGCTAGAAGAATGAACTTTAATCCTATAACCTCTTTTACTTAACCTTCCTGTTAAATCTATGCCGATAAAACATTTATCATTGAAGATATCTACATAGATTATCTCTTTTGGTTGTTTAAAATCAACTTTCTTATTGAATTTTTCAAAGATTATATTTCCTATAATCCTGCCAACATCAACACTATTAAACTCGTGTTCCCCAATCCTTTTGCAATCTATCCTAAAGGTATCTTTAACAGAACTAAAGTCACAGTCTGCTATATTATCTTCAAACTCATCTATGTTATTAAAGTTAAACTCTTTAATTAATCTTAAAACCCTTTCAACGCTCCTTAAATCTTTAAAATTCTTCTTTTTGCTATTAAAGATAACCTTCCCTTTATCTTTACCGATCACCTTTCCATTAACAACCTCTTTGATTTCTTCACTAGCAACATTCTCTAATCCATCTAATGTTATCCCTAAATAAGTCACTTTACCTCAAACCCTTTCTCGTATTTTACTTCTTCTTCCTTAACATTTACTTTTTCTACTTTGCTCCCAACAGGCCCTTTATTACAGTAACTTAACATCTTCTCAATATCTTTATCATCGCCTTCAAAAACAGCTTCAACAGCTCCATCTAAAGTATTTCTAACCCACCCATTTATCTTTAATCTTAAAGCTAGTTCTTTAATGTTGGCTCTAAAGAAAACGCCTTGAATATGGCCATAGATAAAAATATGTATCCTTTTCATAAATAATAAAAGAAATTGCTCACCTTCAAAATTTTTTTAAAAAAAGAAAAAAGAAGGGCTTACTTATATGATATAGCCCAGATATCTTTTAAAGCAACTACTATTCCTGCCGGTACTACCAAAGCTAATAATCCTGCAAAGATACCTTCTAAGTAAGGTCCTATAATATTTACACTTACTAATTGACTACCAGCAAAAGCAATAATTACCAGGGCTACTGCAGCCAATAGAAAATCTTTACTCTCTTTTCCAGCTACATTAGTGAATCCAACAATAAGACCCAAAACTATCAATAAAGAAAGTAGCCAGCCAGAAGCTACATCTCCCATAAAGCTTCCTACTAATCCTAGAATTAATGCAATAATAATACCAACGATAAAAGCCCATGATGAGCTACCTTGGTTATTCTTAACAACCACTATTCACACCTCCTTTTTTAATAAATATTACTAAATAAAAATAATTGATAATGCTATTTAAACCTTTGCTTACTACTAAAAAAAAGTAAAAAAATTAGTTTCTAGCTAAGGAAAATACACTCTTCAAAGCCACAATTATTGTTGCTGGTACAAATAACGTTAAAATAGCAGCTAGCATTCTTGATACAACTGGCATAGCTCCTAATACGCTACTACCTAGCGCAGAAACAATAACCAGAACAGTTCCAGCCATTAAAAATGGCATAACCTCTTTATCAGTTACATTTAGCAGTCCTATAACTAATCCTAAGATTAGAAGAGCAACAGTTATTGTCTGATTTATAGACCCGACAGCACCTAGCACCACAGCTAAAACAACACCGATTAAGAAAGACCAGCTTCCTATTATACTACCTTTTTTAGCCATTAATCAGCACCTCCTTGATGATTACTCTACTTTAGAGATATAAGGTATTTAAAGATTTCTTATTCAATTTTATAACTTAGTGGGAGTTAAACAATCCTAGCAACATAAATATTATTTTGGTTTTCTAATATTTCTACCATAACCTTATCATTAATATTTTTATTGCAATTATTAATGCTTATGGCCCTGTTTCTTCCAACTCCAATCATTTGTCCAGCTAACCAGCCTTTAGATTTAATATTAATATATAATTTTTCTCCCACTTCCAGTTCTGTAATTAACCTATTTGTTTTATGAATACTAATATCTTCTTTTATCTCATCATTATTCTGTCTTAAACTAATATTAAATTCCTTTTCCCATTTCTTTAATTGTTCATTAAATTTCCAATAATTAATAATCTTAACACCCTTAGGCTTTCTGCTATATTTGTAAACTTCAAATTTTTGCAACCCGATTCCAGCGTTAAGTTCCTTGCAGAGTTTTATTATCTTGGGTATTTCCTCATCATTTAAACCTTTAATCCAAACAGGTGTTAAAAATAATTTTATTTTACTCTTGCTTACCAGCCTTAACATATCCATGACATATTCAAGGTTATAATTTTGCATACCAAATAATCTTTTTGCCAGCTCCTTTTCTGTGCTATGAAAACTAACATTTAATTGATCCAATCCAGCTTTTTCTAATTTGTTGATTCTGTCTTCACTAAGTAAGGTCCCATTAGTAACCATGCTGATCTTACCAACATTTTCAATCTTCTTTAAACCTCTGACTAATTCCACTATTTCCTTGTACATCATTGGATCGCCTACAGAATCAATGAAAATATTTATCTTTCCACCTTTAGCTTTAACAATTTCTTTAACCCAATCAAGTAAATAATCCAGCTCGATATAATAGTCTGTCTTATGGAATTTTGAATATGGGCCGCCATCTGTTGAGCAAAAACTACAATTCATATTACATGAAGAAGTAGGCCTAACTTGTATCGTATCTGTTCCTCTGTCGATGATGCCAAAGGCTATACATCCAACTAAAGGAACCCCAGATTCTCTATTAATCTTAACCAGCTCTTTCATTAGATAAAACTTTATAAAAAATTTAATAAAGCTTTCTACTTCACGCTGATGAGATTTTTTGGTGGTGTAGAAATAACTCTAGAATCTAAATTACCCTTGCCTTCCTTACGCATATAACTATCACACTCTTTTAAGCGCTTCTCCCATTTCTTAAGCTCATCTTTTAAAACAATTAGTGCTATCCTGGGAGAATCTCCCCTAAGAAAAGCTTCAACCATGCAATCATAATTTGCAGAGGGTGTTTGTTGAGCATCAATGTAGCTAAGAGTTATCTTACCTTCATTAGTAATAGGCCTTAAATAAAGAAAGTCTGCACTCCAAGAGCTTCCATAGAAACAAGGCATGGATTCTAGTTCAGAAATATAAATCTGGTCTTTTGGTTCTTTATCTCTGATATGTAATAAAACTTCCATAGAAATCTCAGATAAGTCCTCTTTATATAGCTTTTTATCTATTTTTATAAGGATAAATATCCCTTTCCATAAAAACCTTAACATTATTCATAATATTGCCATTTTCATTATTTACTATGTCTTCGCTGCACATTGTAGCCTTGCCGATACAAATTAATTCATCTTTAAGGCTCATAATGGCGAGAATATCTCCTTTCTTAATACCGCTATTTAATTTACTAACCCCTTTAACGCCTAGTCCAGAACCATAACATAAACTTCCTACCACATTGTCTAAAACCCACGCTTTAGGCAAATGACTTACAGCCTCCTCAAGAGGTTTTATACATTCTCTAATCTTTTCTTCTTTACCATCTTTCCAGAATTCATAAGCATCTTTTAAATCATGTAAAGTTATCCAATTTCTATCATTAAAACTACCGACCTTTGTTCTAACCAGTTCTTGCATATGCGCATTAATGCCTAATTCTTTTCCAAAATCATCACAAATTTTTCTTATATAAGTTCCAGCTTGGCACCCAATCTTAAACAAAACATTCTTTCCATCAATCTCTAACAAATCAAAGTAATAGACCTCCCTTTCTCTTAACTCTCTTTTAACAGAGCTTTTTACAGGAGGCAATTGCATTATCTTACCAACAAAATCCTTTACTTTTTCTCTTATTTTCTCTTCTTCGATATCAGAATGTAATCTCATCAAACAAACATATTCTTTCCCTGTTGTAAGCAAAACCTGAACTATCCTGGTTGCTTTATCTAATGCAATGGGTAAAACGCCAGTAACATTAGGGTCTAATGTTCCACTATGTCCACAACGCTTAATGTTTAGAATCTTTTTTACATAATCACTTACTTGATGAGAAGTAGGTCCTTGAGGTTTATTGATATTAACTATTCCAAAGTTAATTAGATCCTCAACCTTTCTAGAATAAGGATTACAGCCATACTCTCCAGCCCTGCTTTCTTTTTTAATTATTATATCTCTACTTATAGATTCAAAAGGCAGTTTATTTTCCATATCACTTTATTGTATCTTTTTTCTGTGTTCTCCCAACAATCTGCTCTTCCCTTATTTTCTCTTCAACTTGAGGTCTTTCTTCTTTAGGTTTAGCAACATCGCGTCTTCGCTTTCCTTCTGCGAGACCCTTTCCTTTCTCCATAACCTCTTTCTTTTCTTTTTCTTCCTTTGTCTCTTCTTTAATCTCTTCTTTCTTTCCAAATAAGCCTTTTTTCTTCTTTGGTTCCTCTACTTTTTCTTCAGGAGCATCAGGTAATTCAACTCTAACAAAGTCTTTTTCTTTAGTAACTTTAACAGTTATTTTATGGGGAGGATTTTTTCTTCCATGCTCCCATAATCTTAAATTTAGATACTTACCAATTCTAACATCCTCGACTTTAGTATGTTTAGCAATAAACCCTCTTAAAGCTCTAACAGCTTTTTTAGTCCTCCTGTATCTAGGAACTTTTAACCATTCTCTTCTTAAAGGAACATTGTAAATTAGATCTTCTGCCATCTTATACCTTAGTCCTGGTTCTTCTCCAGCTTCTCTTTACAACTGTATGAGCGCTAGGATGTATTCTTTTTCCCACACCATATTTTTTAGGAACAGTCCAAAAAGGAGCCCATCTAGTCTGTTTTCTTTTTTTAGCTAAACGCCTTTTTTTAGCAGGATGTTTCACTCTCGCCATTTTATTTCCTCAAAAATCTAAACTCTTTCTTTTGTTCTTGGGTTTTCAATAAGAAATCTTTGAAAGTCTGGTCGTCTATTTTATCACTAAGTTGTCCATTTTGTATTAATTGTGCAAGAAGCATAACAATACTTAGAGCTTTTTTAGGATGAGCAGCTTTTAAATTCCCATACCTCTGAATAGCCTCTTTAGTCAAATAATGCTTAACAACATTTTCTAGATTAGAGATTTGTTGCTGCAATCTTAATTGCTCTTGTAATTCATCTTCTTGGTTCATTTTACTTCCTTCGCTATTTTATCTAAAAAGGATTTTCCTTTTTTTGTAATAACCTTGCCTTTATGAACACCAATCTGTTTATTTTCAACCAATCCGGCCTTTTCTAATTGTTGAAGAATCTTTCTTATAATAGACCCAGAGCCTTTATAGAATCTTTCTGGTTTATGTCCTCGATTCTTCTTCCCGCCATACTTAGTTCTTAATTTGCTAACCCCTATAGGGCCATGTCTATAAACCTTAGTTAAGATTGAAGCAGCCCTAATATACCACCAGTCTAAATTAGTTGGAGGCCTTTCTTTACTAGTCCCTGTTTTAACAAAACTCCCCCAAGAAGGCATTTTTACCTCTTTCACGTTTTTCAAAGCCATTCCTGCCTTATCTATTACTTTTGATATATTAACATCACGTATTGTTACCATTTGAACCTTTTTCTTCCTTATACTTTAAATTGTTTTAATAAAAACTAATTATTTTATACAAAGAAAAGGAACTGATTTAAATAGGTTTCTATACACT
>DAISWR010000031.1:0-1249 GCA_036826255.1 Nanobdellota archaeon
TGAATCTCCTGGATTTATTTTCGTTGCAAATAAGTATGATTTAAGCGATGTTAGCTTAAGGAAACAATTTAAATTAAGCAATATAAAATCTCAGAGAAAAGTAAGTTTAAGCGCTATAGAACTTAATAATTTAGATAAAGCCACTTTAGAATATACTTTATATTGTGAAGAAGTAAATAAAAGAGAAGGAAGATTAAGAATTGACGTGAATGGCTTCTTGTTGTATTCGGATATTGTAAGATGCGGGCAAGGATTTTCTAGAATAGAAGTTGATAAAGACTTTTTAGAAAAAGGAGATAATGTATTTGAGTTTAGCATAGATAAAGGAGATTATACTTTAGAACAATTAGAGTTTATTACTAAGTTGAAAGGAGGAGCTTTACTTACCTACTCATTCTTTTTAGAAGATGAGGAATTTGATGATATTTGGGATGGCAGAAGAGAAGCCGAGTTAGAGTTAATATTTGGAAGTGCTGGGGAAAAGAGCGCTAGATTTGAAATCAATGGAGAGAGCATAAGAATGAAAACAAGTGATAATGATTTTAGCAGGGATGTTTCTGGATTAGTTAAAGAAGGGAATAATATAATAAAGATAATTCCTGATGACGAGTTTGTTATTGATTTGATGGAAATTACAATAAAATAAAGAGAGGTTTTGATGGTTAGCGGTGGTGATAATTTGTTTACTCGGGCTCCACAAGGTGGTATTAAGGAAAGAGCTGGAACTGTTGTAGGAAGAGCAAAAGCTATTTCTGGTTGGAATCTTATATTGAGGATCTTAATGTGGATTATTACTATCCTATTTGTAGTTGCTATTATCGCATTCGTATATTTTGCTCTTAGTGGAGGGCTTGCCGGGTCATTAGCAACAGAAGCAGAAACCGGGTTAGAAGAAACTGGAGCAGGAAGAACTGCTGTAGGATTTTTTAAGGATATTTTTGAGGTTATAGTAAATCCTGAAAAAGCAGTTGCCAGAGCAGGCACATTTGAAACTACGGTAAGGGACAATAAAGATAAAGAAGAATTAGGAGTATTTTTGGATGATTTAACTTTTAATGCTAAGAGTAAGGCATTTGAAGAAGGCAGAAAAATAGTTGGAAGAGCTAGTTTAAAAAGTGAGAGCCTGTTGGATACAGCTACAGTTAGAGTTGGTTGTGATATAAAAGGTTATACTGCAACGAGGCCAAATATAATTTTATCTGGATCTGGTGTTACTTCAGCTTTTACAGCTATAAGTGGAACAGCTAGC
>DAISWR010000031.1:1349-7300 GCA_036826255.1 Nanobdellota archaeon
TTCAAGAAATTTAGTATTAAAGATCCGTTAATTCAAAAAGATGGAATAGTAAAGTCAGAGAATACTGCTGGGCCTATTAGCTTATTTATTGCAAGTCCTGATGCTCAGCCTTTTACAGAAGAGAATACTTATTTCTTAGAAATTGGACTTAAAAGTGCTGGAGTCAAATGGAAAGGGGATCTAAGGCAATTGAATAAACTAGAAGTTCATATTCCAAATGAGATCCTCATTGATGAAGAAAACTGTGATTTAGAAAGAGCTAATGAGGATTATAATGATGAAGCTGGATTGTTTGAAGTTTATAATCTAAAGCAGGAACATATAGAAAGAATAAATAAGGTTTGCTCAGAAACTGCAGAAGAAGGAGCAGGAGTTTTTGGATCCACCTGCCTTGATAGATTAGAAGATGAACCAAATTTCTTGTGCCAGTTTACTATGCAAGATGCTAGCAATGTAGAGCCTGAATTTACATACCTTAGAGGCAAAGCCTTTTATGTGTTTGAAACTAGCATAGCTGATACTATTAATATACTAAAGAGAGAAGTAGTTTAAATAGAAAAAGGTTTATATATTCTTTTTATAATTAAATGCTTGATGAAAGAGAGGTTACTTACTGTTTTTTTGGTAATTATGCTAGTCTTAATTCTTCTTGTGCTGGGAGGCTGCCAAGGATTTGGAGAGCAAACAAAGAAATTTTCTGGTGGATTATCTGGATTTGGAAAGAAAGCAGACAGCGAATTTTCCAGCAGATTAATTGGAGTTGAATTAAAAACAATACCAACGTCTAAAGAAATAAGATCTGGTGAGAGTTTTGGCATTACTGGATTATTGAAGAACAATCTTGAGCAGCCTATAGAAGGAAGAGCTTGTTTAAGTGATAAGGTTTCAGATAATTTTGGTGGCATACCTAGCGGTTATTGCGAGGATTTTTCCATGGATGCTGCCGATGAGACTGGACCTCAGCAGCTTGAGATATTCAAAAATACTTTATTTGTTTATGAAGTTCCATTTGATTTTAGTGATGTTAATATAAAAAGCCAGATTTTCTATAATGCCTTGACCAAAGGCAAAATAAAGAATGTTTGTATTAAGCCTAGCTTGTTGGACAATGAAGAGTGTGCTAATGAAGAGACTTTTAGTGGCAGCGCTTTAGATTTTTCATCAGGACCTTTAATAGTTAGTAAAGTTAAAAAGGAATTAAGCAAGCAGCAGAATGAGATGGTAATGAGATTATTTATTACTTTAAGGAGTTTAAGTGATGTTGAAATAATAAACCCAGATTTTGTTAATTCAGCTGATTTAGAAGAATTTATTAAGGATAATACTCTTGGGATAAAGGTAAATTATGCTGGTTTAGGAGAGTTTGTCTGCGATATGGATAATAAAGTGAAGATAACAAAAACCAGTACTGATATTGAATGCGTTGGTAAGTTTAGCATTGGGGAAATTATAGAAAGTCCGATTAGTATTGTTATAGATTATGGTGTTAAGGAAACAAAAGATGTTGGAACGTTTAGCTTGTCATCTAAAAATGAGGGGACAATATGAGTAAAAAGCATATACTTGTTATCTTAGTTATTATATCCTTAGTTTTCCTTTTTGGATGTGCTAAAGGAGATACTACTGAAACTGGAGAAAGATTCCAAGGGACTAATGAAGGGGTTAGCCTAGCCTTTACTTCTGGAAAACCTGTATCACAATTGAGCAGAGGAGATTCTGTTCCTGTTGAAGTTATACTTAAGAATGGAGGAGAGCATGATATTAAGGCAGGAGATATCGAAGTTAAGCTATTCGGTGTTAATTTGAAGACGTTTGGCTTAACTGAAGAGTATAAACAGGTTAATACAGAACTGCATGGAGTTAATCAATTTTTTACAGAGCCTGGAGAGACCAGGGTTAGTTTTGATAGTTTAAAATATAGCGAAGATATAGTAAGCGGCAGTTATAGTTTTACTTTAAGAGCCAAAGCCTGCTATAATTATCAGACAAATTTAGAATCAGGCATTTGTGTTGGAAGCACAGAATCTGCTGAAGCTGGTGGAGAAAGGGTTTGTGTTGTAGATGGTGAAAAGGTTAAGAGTGGAGATGTTTCAAGCGCTCCTATACAAATAACCTCTTTAACTGAGAAGCTGTTTGGAAAAGATAAATTGCAGATAAAATTTGTAGTAAAGAATCAAGGCAGTGGAGAGGTTTATTTGCCAGAGACAAATTGCGCTTTACCTGGTGAAGAAGGACAGGTAAAAGTTGATGTAAACCCGGATGATATACAGTGCTTCTTTGATGATGGAGAGAATGATAAAGGGATAATATCCTTAGATAATGGGGCAAAAACAGTAACATGCTCTAGGACAGTTGTTGTTGGCGAAGAGAACTATGAAGATAAGATTAATATTAAATTAAATTATAAATATGTGGATAGAGCATCAACAACATTTAATGTCTTCAGCTAATCTTTTCTTTTTGTGATTTATGAGGCAGATGAGATTTTAGGTGCGCCCGTTTATTTTACTCAACTCATTAGTATGATAAACTTTGATTTTATTTTGTTCTTTCAATTTTTTATCATTGCTCCAAATTGCACAATTCAATTTCAATGCAAGTGCAAAATAAGCCATATCATCTGGATCAGGAGTAAGCCTTTCTGCTTCTTCAACATATGGAACAAGTTCTTCCAAAGGAACAATAATAATTCTTTGTTTTAATGTTTCAAGAACCCTGAAAAATTCCCCTTCTGTTCGTTCTGTTTTCTTGAGAATCTCCTCTTTGTGTTTTTCCAGTTCTGTGAAGATGTACTCCGGCGTAAAAATATGTAATGTATCACTAAAGAGAAGATTGTAAGCAAAGCTATCTTTAATCAAAGCTGAAAATAGAACATTGGCATCAATGACAAGATCCATATTTACTTCGTCATCTTTCGCAATTTATTGCTTACAGATGTACTAACTTTTTTACCTAGTCTTAAAGCATCTTCTTCAGTAAGTTTGCTCTTTTCTTTGAACTTTCTCAGAAAATTCATATCTTCTATCTTCTGCATGAATGCCTGCCTCGCTACTTCAGACCAATTCATCTCTGGAAAAGAGTCCATCCTCTTCTTCATTTCATCTGGAATAGCTAAAGTTAAAGTCGTCATTTTTATACCTCTTGCGTTATGTGCAAATAATTGTATTATGTGCAAGTATTTAAATCTTTTCTTTTTTATAAATTTAATGTTTTTAGAATAAGTTCTTTGTTGAATGGTTTTAAATCAGACTCTAATTGACCAACGCCTATGTAAAATACAGGCTTTTTCGTAACATAACTTATAGAGATGGCTGTTCCCCCTTTTTCATCTACATCTGATTTTGTTAATATAATCCCATCTATACCAATAGAATCATCAAATTCTTTAGCTTGTAAAACTGCATCATTCCCAGTTATACTCTCTGCTATAAACAGCTTTAAGTCTGGTTTTGTAACTCTAACAATCTTTTGCATTTCTCTTATAAGATCTTCGTTACTATGCAATCTTCCTGCTGTATCTATTAAAACTACATCATGTTTTCTAGCTTTGGCCATTGAGATTCCATCAAATCCTACAGCGGCTGGATCACTTTTGTATTTTTGCTTTACTAAAGGCATGTTTAGCTTATTAGCCCATTCTTCTAATTGCTCGATTGCAGCAGCTCTGTATGTGTCAGCAGCAACCAAAACTGATTTTATATCTTTATTTTTAAGCGCGTAAGCAATCTTGGCTATGGTTGTAGTTTTTCCTCCACCATTAATGCCAAAGAATACAATAACAAAGGGTTTTTCTTGTTTTTCTTTTATTAATTGCATTAAATCTTTTTTTGGCTCTATAAGAATATCCTTTAAACTTTCTTTTAAGCTGGTTAAGATAGTGTCCTCTATTTTCCCTCTTTTTATTGGCTGATTAACCAAGTTCTTTTTTAAGTCTTCTTTTATCTTATCTATAACTTCATAAGCAACATTATTTTCTAATAAGGGCATTTCTAGCTCTTGGAATAATTCATCAAATCTTTCCTCATTAATCCTGGTTGTAGTAAGCTTATCTTTTAATTTACTAAAGATACCTTTTTTCTCTTCCTCTACTTTAACTGTTTCTTTAGAAATCTCCTTTGTTTCTTCTTCAGGCAATCCTCTTACTTCAGTTACCTTTTCAAGCGGTTTTTCTTTTATTTCTTCTTTTGATCCTTCAACTACTTCTTTTTCTTTTCTAATCTTTTCGCTAATGCTTTTTATACTGGCTTTTATTTTTTCTTTTAAAAATTTAAACATAAACCGCTTGTTAAGAAATAGACTTAAAAATCTTTCTACATCTCTTCTAATTCAATAAACCACATTTTATCTAATCTGAATACTACAAAGTATCTTTTGCTTAGATCTAAGTTGAATAATAGTTGTGTGGGTAAGGTTGTTTCATAGCTGTCTCCTCTAGTGTATAATCTTCTTGCTAGTCCTTTCTTCTTACCTTTACTAAACTCTTCAAACTTGATGAACCATTTATCTTTCTTCTTCCTGAAGATTATGTTATGCTTCTTACTTAAATCCAAATTCCAGAGGATAGCTCTAGGAATAGTTATTTCATAGCTGCTTCCACGCTTATACAGCTTCCTCTTTATTTGGTACTTATCTAACATTCCTTAACCTCTTCTTGATTAATTTTGCTTCTAGTTCAGACTCCAATCTAATCAATTCTGAATACATCTCAGCGAGAATCTTTGGATCAGTTTCTGTTAACCCGTTGTAGAATTTTATTGTGCTTTCGTACTTTCTTCTAGCTAGAGCAAGTTTGTTTTCCTTGATTAATTTGTATACAGAACTTAGTTTATAGTTGAATTCTATTGTAGATTCTTTTACTACAGGTTTTACTATTTCTATTTCCCGCTTTACTTTCTCTAATTTAATCTCAGAAGGTTTAACCCGCTCTATTCTTTTATGGGCCTCATGCTTTAACTTCTTTAATTCTACGCTTTCTTTTAGCTCATGCAATAATCTGCGCTCTTTTTCCGCTAAGGTTTCTTTATGATATTCTGGCAGCTTTACTTTAATTAACTCAATTTGTTTAGGACTAACTTTCTTAATACTACCATGCGCCCTTTTGTATAATTCTTTTAAGTTTAGACCACTCTTTAATTTTGTATATTGGTCGTATAATGCGCTACGGATTTTTGATGAGTCTGGTTGTATGTGTTTGATTCCTGTTTCCTCTACCTCTTTCTTAGGTAACGGTTTAATGTCTTCTATTGATTCTAATAATCTTAAGAAGAGTATGGCGTGTTTTAATTTGATTAAGTTAAAGAACATCCAGCTAGAGTCTTTTTTTGTTAAGCCTTCTAAACTATTATAAAATTCAACTAATTCATAGTACTTCTTTGAAACGCTTTTGATATTTTTAGTTTTGATTAACCTGTAAATATCATCTAATTTTTCATAGAAGTGTAATAAGTAAGGCGGTAAAGCAAACTCTAATCTTGGAAGTTTAACCTTAGCAAGATGCACTTTAATAAATTTAATTTTATTGGCCTTTCCTTTAGCACTTTCTCTTAAGAATAAGATGTGGAGCTTTTCTTGCAATAGCTCAAGAAGATTATATATTCTTTGCTTGCCTTTAATATCCTCATGCCAGCTTAATTTTTTGCTGACCTCTACAAACCTTACATAATGTTTAAGAGCTAATCTTAATTTTCCTTTTGTTAAAGCAGTAGTTACTTTATGTAAGATGCTGCTGTGCTGTTCTTTGTATAGGAAATGCTCGTAATAGTTTATGCAACTATAGTACTTGTCACTTATTATTCCATCAGGAATGAATGCATAGTGGCTTATCCTATCGAGCAATATTCTAGCTCTTCTAACTTGCTTTATTTCTAAATGCCTGGCTGCCTGATCTACTAAGAAACCTATTTCAACAGAATTCTCTAATTTAGATAATTGACTTTCTAAAGCATTTTCAG
>DAISWR010000032.1:0-7028 GCA_036826255.1 Nanobdellota archaeon
AATAGGTTTTGATTACTTCAGTACTTCCGAAAGTGGAAAATAAGTAACTATTGAACTGCATACTTTGTTATCTCAAGATTACAGCTTTTATGCTTTCTACACCAGTTCTCACATCTTTGGGCTATAGATTTGTCTTTATATTTGAATTTACACTCTTCACAAACATAAAAACCTTTACTTAAAACTACCATAGAATAAGATTATAGTAACAGTTATAAAAATTTATCTAATCGCCGGAATCTAAAAATTCTTTTTAGTATATTCAAACACTAAAATTATTTATTTATCCAACAACTTTATTCTCTTTTAGGGTACAATGATACTGAGTTAGAATAATGCTTAACCTCTTTTCCTTTATGCATATACTTGCATCTTGCAGGAGGCAAACTAAGTTTTCCTAATAAATGCATTTTCGGCTCTAGTTTATAAGAGATTATTCTCTCTTCTTTTTTGTCTAGATGAAGAATGTCCCATATTATTTGGATAGAATGATGATATCTTTCAATTTTATTTGGTTCTATTGTTGAATAATCTTTTGCTGGATGGATTGACCTTGGCAAAATATCCCTTAATTCAACATTTTTTACTGGTATACCTAAGTTATTTTTTACTAATAATGCAACCTTCATATTCTCCCCAGTCTTTATTACTTTTTTAGTTACAATAACACCATGATTTAGCCATCTGATTACCAGATAGATTATTATTAGAAGCAAGAGGAATAGGTAAAATAATGGTTTGTAGTCTGTTTCTATTATTATATTATATTGATTTTGTGGTTTTATTGAAAAGTCCCATTCATATTTATATATGCCAGCTTCTTTTATTGTTCTTGTAGGCTGAGGTGAAAAAGAACTAAATGTTTTTTGGAATGGTTTTAACATAGTTGAGTAGCTTGACGTTATCTCTATATTTCCATTGTTAGTTCTTGTAAAGATGGTCCTGGTTTGCAAGAATGATTTTTCTTTAGTTGTTTTGTCTTTTGAAGCTGAATACTTAACAACCTCTATATCTGTTTTAAAAGATCCTATAATCTTGTTTAGGTGAGAAACTTCTATGTCTAATGAGTAAACTGAAGGTTCTATTAATGGATCTAAGGTTATTTTTACAGGGAAGTCTCTTGTTTTTAGTGGTTGTAAGTTGATTAATTGAGAATGAGTAAGTGCATCACTTTTCAATGTCAATTCTGCATTTTCTATGAATTCATTACCTCTATTTTTTATAGCTACTATGAAATTATTCTCCTTCCCAGGTGAAATTTCCTTGTCTTTTGTTAATGATATTTCTAATAAGTCTTTGAAAGGTATTGTTCTTATTGTTAATGGGTATTTTTGGTTTATCTTATTATCTACAGATTTGATTAGTAAATTAACCAAATAATTTCTATTTGGTGGGATTCTTTCTGATGTAAACATATTTACTGTTATTGTTTTAGTCTCTTTTGATGATATCCTTACAGGGATTTTGCTTGGCTCAAATATTGACGATGTTATAATCTCTGATGGTAAAGCATCTATTGAGAATGTAAGATCATACGCTGCTGCTTTTGTATTGTCTAATGTTACTAAATAAGATATCTTTCCTCCTGGTTGGACATTATCAGTTAGCAAATTTGATGAAATCTTTAATTCTTCAGCATATACAGAAGTAGCTAAAGTTAGTACTAAAATTATTAATAATATAAATAACCTCTTTTTCATTCTGTTATTTTCATAATAATCTTGTTTTTATATAGCTTTTGGTATTTATAAGACCTAAGATATTGAGATTACCTTACAATCTTACTTATATGCCCTTCTTTATTAAGCCTTATTACATTGTCTACAAAGCTCTCTATTTTAGATTCGTGGCTTACTATTATTGTTTGCTTTGTGTTTAATTCGTCTAAAACTAATCTTAATCTGTCTAATTGGTTTTCTGAGAAGCCGTCTGTCGGCTCATCTAATATAATCAAGTCTTTTGTTTTTATAGTTGAGATCAAATTATTAATAACTTGATTTAGGGCCAGCCTGTAAGATAGAGCTGCCGCTGTTTTTTCTCCTCCTGAAAGGAAATTATAGTCTATTTCATGACCAGCCTGCTCTATTACTGGCGTGAATTCATCATCCAGCCTTATCTTTAACTCTTCTGTATCAACCATTATATTGAACCAGTTTTCAAATAAAGTATTGAAGTCATGATGGACTTTTAGCATAATCTTTTTCTCCATAACAGAGATAATATTATTGAAGAATTTCTCTATCCATTCTTGTACTACCCCATAATTAATAAGGTTATTTTTAATTTCTAATTTGCGCTCTATTTCATTGTCCAATGAGTTTATTATTTCCTGGATGTTTTTATAATCTTGTTTTAAAGTTGCCAATTCTATCTCCATACCTTTAATATTAAGCTGCAACCCGTCTAATTCTTTTTTATTTATAGAGAAATCATCATCTACGTTTTTAATAGAATCAATTTTCTCCATTAATTTTATTTTTTTATTATTCAGATCCTCAACCTCCAAACTTATTTTTTCTTTTAGCTGCAGCAACTTATCTATTTTATTCGAGTTTTCTTTTATTATATCAAGTTTTATTTTAATTATACCGAATTTTCCATCCCTTTCTTTCAGAATACCTAAGTTTTCTTTTAGCTCATCTAATTTTTTTGAGGCTTCTCGTTTTTGTTTTATATTAATCTCCAACGACTCATCAAAGTCTTTTATTTTTGAAGTTTCTTCTTTGAGAATATCAGCTTTATAATCTTTTGAGACCATTTGCAGGCAGATCGGGCATTGGTTTAGGTCTTTAACCTTGGTTTTTATATTAGTTGAGGCCTCTATTTTAACTTCCAATTCTCTGATTTTGTTTGATATCTTATGCATAGTATCTTCAAAGAATTTTATTTCCATCTCCTTTTGGGCAATTAGTTTCTCCAAATCACTTTTTGATATGTCCTGTTTGTGTTTTTGCAACTCCAGTTCTGTCTCTTTGATTTCTTTATCAAGAATTATTATATTCTCATTATTTTCCTCAATTCTTAGTATTTTGTTTTTTATCTCTAGTTCCAGTAAATCTCGATTTCTGCTTAAGTTATTGAATTCTTTTATTTTTTCTTCTATTTTTTTAAGAACTATTCCTTTTTTCTCAATTTCCTTTGATAATTCTTTTATGGGATGTTCTAGATTTTTTATTTTGTTATTAACATCATTTATCCTGTCTTTTTTTCTTTCTTTTTCCTGCTTTTTCTCTTCTAAATCTGATACCATGCCAGTAAATTCTCTTCTTTTTTCTCTTATAGCTCTAGTAAATAGATCAGAGTTTTCCTTTATTCTCTTATACTTATCAATTCCAAATACTCTTCTTAGTGTGTCTAATCTATTGTCTTTATCTCCTAAAAGAATATTCTTCATCTCATCCTGGGGAGTGTAGACAGTATATCTGTATATCAAGGATTTTGATTTTGTCAATAATTCTTGTGGATAATTTAATAATTCAAGGATAAATTGCTTTAGTTCTATGGCCGTTAATTCTTTTTTGTCATTGTTAACTATAACATATCCAGAATCTTGGTTTATGCCAGTTGAAGTTCTTTTTAATACCCTTTTTATTGTGACATCTTTATTATCTACTGAGAAGTTTAATTCAACAGAGCCTTTTTGTTTGCCATTTCTTAATAAAGCATTTCCTGATAGAGAGCCTTTTTGCAATCCAAATAAAGCAAAATCTATTGCCAATAAAATACTGGACTTCCCTGATCCAATATCCCCTGATAATAATGTTGGACCTTTAGGGAAATTTATTTCTTGAGTTGTATAAGACCTTATATTTTCTAATTTTATGCTGTTAAGTATCATTTCCAGCTTTCCTCTAATTTTAAGATTTTTATCGTAGACTTTAACACTCTGCTTTCAAAATCGAAATTTTTCTCCCCTTCTAATTTTTCTTGTGATAATACCCTCATTAAAGCATGGGTTGCTTTCTCCTCATCTATGCTGAGTTTGACCTGTCCAATATGCGCCTTTATTATTTTTTCTTCTATCTCATCAACATTTCCAGAGTCTACCTTTATTTCTTCAAATTCCTTTGTTGTCAGCTTCGCTGTATTTTTTAATACGCAATAAGCTCCCTCGCCGTATAAATTTTCAATTGCCTCTCTTAATTTTATATCAGAAAGTTTCCCATTTTCCAATATACCAGAAAGTCTTATAGTAATTATCTTATCTTTAATGTCCTCTTTTTCAATAGCATTTAGCTCTTTTTCAATCTCCAATAAATCCTTATGATTAATATCTATACTAAATGATAGAACATCTTTTATTTTTACAGGAATCCACTGATGAGTTAATTTGTTATCAGAATAATTCAAAAGATAAAAACCGCCATGATTAAACTTTTCTAATTCTTTAAAATTATTTGGAAATAATGCTCCTGGGTAGGTTATTAGGCCATAGTCTTTGAATTCTTTAGCAAAAACGAAATGCGGGTGGCCGCCAGCATAATAATTAAAGTTTTTTGGCAGATTTAATAAAGAGCATCCCTCAACCATTTCTAAATCTTTTGGTTTCAATTCATTAAGCAGGGTATGAAACATGAAAATCTTGAACCCATCCTCTTTTTCTAGAGGTTCTTTATTTAATTTCTCATAATCAAACTTTTCCAGTCCGCCTCTTTTTCCCAATAAACCAGTAATCTTAGCTCCAGTTTTATCATGGCTGAATTTAAGAGTCGATCCATGGAATTTGCATACATTTTCTAACAAACCGGTTTTTTCCAAGACATCAATCATAGTTTTGTTTGATGGAGAAAAGTCATGAGAACCTGGGATAACATAGATGTCAATATCTTGCTCTTTAGCCTCTCTTAGTTTTGCAGACACCTCCCTTATTAATTCTATTGGCGGTAAAGCTGTGTCAAACAGGTCCCCTGATATAAGAATAAAAGCAACCCTGTTTTCTATGCATTTGTCTATAGCCAGCCTAAATGTTTGTAGATTTAATTGTTTTAACTGGTCTTCTCTCCAGCCACCAATATGTACATCTGATAAGTGCGCAAACTTCATTTTTAAGAATAAATCACCTTCTTAGATTTTAGATGTTTAAAGGGTATAAATAGTTTATGTTATTTAATAAAAAAATAAAAAATAAGAGTTTATTTCTTTATAGCGTATCCAACTATCAAAGATACAGCACCAATTACTAGGTATAGTACAGCTACTGCTGTGTCAAGTTGAAGTAGTATCAATCCTAAGATTCCTAGTATTACACCAACCCAGCCTATAATTTTATTGTATCCTCTACCTTGACCTTTAGCACCTATATAGATGCCTGTAGCAGCTCCAACTAAGTGTAAGATATTTAGCCATGTATTCATAATAAATACACCAAGAACGTTTGTGCTAAAAAATCCCCAGATACCTAATATACCTAATATAATACCTAGAATTAATGCATATGTTTTTTGTGCATCTGCTATAATTTCCACCCCCTTTGTGATATAATCTATTAGATCTCGTGATTTATAAAGGTTTTTATTTTTATAAAAAACAAAAAGCTTTTATTATGTCTTATTTTCTTTGTTTTTTATGAATGAGATACAGAAGATAATCCAGAATTTTGATATAGAATTCTATGGAAAGCAGGAAAAAAAGATAGATAATTTTCTAAAGAGGCATTTAGAAGGGATTGTTGTTGAAGGAAAAGAGAATATTTCTAGAGGGAGGAAATTATATGTAATGAATCATAGGAGCCATCTTGATTATTTAATTCTTGGACTAAAGTTACATGAGCTTAAATATAATCCCCCTGCATTTGCCGCAGGAAGGAATCTTTCTGTTATACCAGTGCTTGGGAAGTATCTAGAGAAGATGAAAGCCATTCCCATTGATCGTGGAAGAAATGACCAAGCTTATCTAGGTAATTTATATAAAAATATTGAGGATTTAGTTATAGGTGGGGAAGATCTTGTATTATTTATTGAGGGCGGGAGAAGTTACGATGGTAGGATACAAAAACCAAGGCTTGGTCTGCTTGGTGCAGCAATGAGTGCACAAGAAAAGATCAAAGAAGAGATTATAACACAGCCTGTTGCTATATCATACGACTGGGTTCCAGAGAGCAAGCGTTTTGGGTATTTGCAAACTGCAAGGAATAGAATTAGGTCTAATTGGTTTTACAAAGCTATTGGAACTTTTTGTTATTATACAAATGACCTTATAGCACTATTTGATTATTTAGTCATGCAGTTTGGTAGAAAATCAAAACCAACAGGCAGAGCATATTTATCTTTTGGAGAAGGGATTCCTTTAGGTGATTATATAGAACCCTCTTTTAGTTATAAACAACAAAAACCATACCGTAATCAAATGAGATTACAATTAGCAGAGGACATCATACATGCAATAAAGATGGCTTACTGTAGTAGTGGAACAGAGCGGTTAGCGCATCTTATAAGGAATGCTAGAGGAGATAATAATGGATCCGTGCAGAAATATTATGAGCTATATAAAGTAGCACAAATATTTATAGAGAAAAAGATAATTGATAAAGCTATAATCCCATTTAACGTCATAAATAAAGAGGTCTTGGATTACTACGCAAACAGCTATATTAATAGAAAGCAATATACCCTGGGTTATTGTGAAACATTGATTAAAGGCGGTAAGGTAGAAAAAGGTAGTGAATTATTGAGGAAAGCAATGAAGCAGTGGCCAGATATACTACGAGAGGGCAAGATTGCTAAGATTTTTCAGTGAGATAAATTAATTTTATTCCCATCCTTTAGGCTAAAAACATCTTTATTTATCTTATAACCAAGATCTAAAGCAAGCTCTTCAAAACTTTTAAACATAACCCGGTCTCCTTGGCAAGGAATAACTATTTTCGGCTTTACCATTTTAATAAAGTCATGCATATCCTCGCGCGCCAGGTGTCCTGAAACGTGAATATCCTTAAAGATTCTAACTTTTTTTTGTATTAATTTTTCTTCTACTTTAGCCCTGTTAGCTATGTTAACTTCAGCTGGTATAGTCTTGTTTGAAAAGATAAC
>DAISWR010000033.1:0-6995 GCA_036826255.1 Nanobdellota archaeon
TTATAGCATTATTAATAATAATTATTGATCAGATTACTAAGGCATTTTTAACAAAGACAACAAATACAGGTGTTGCTTTTGGATTATTTAAAGGTAATATAACCTTTATAATACTAATTTCTTTGATAATGATAGGCACAATCCTTTATTATTTGATAAAAAGTAATGTCCTTATTTTATCTGTAGGACTATCTTTTTTTGGGGGTGGTGCAATTTCGAATTTATTAGATAGAATATTTTTAGGACATGTAAGAGATTTTATTCAGGTTTTTATAAATATAACATTCAATATTGCTGATATTTTTAGTGTTATAGGAGCTTCTCTTATAATAATCTATTTGGTTAAAAAGAAGTAATCTTTTTTAAGATTATTTATTAACTTAAAATTAACTTAAAGTCATAAATACATTTATAAATAAGCTTAAATTATTAATCTTATGAAAAACACAAACACCATTTTAGTTGTAATAATAATCTTATTAGTTGCAGGATTTTTATTTTATAATAGTTCAAATACTGAAGCTACAACAATTAATGTAAATGGGCAGTCAACAATAAAAGCAGAAGCAGATGAAGTTAGTGTTTATGTTGGAATAGAAACTACAGAAAAAACATCTGAAGAATCTAAAAATGCTAATGCTAAAATAAGTGATAATGTATTAGTAGTATTAAAAACAGCTGGTATTCCAGAAGGAGATATAGAAACTAGCAGTTATTATATTTATCCAGAATATGATTGGAGTAATAATAAACAAGATCTTGTAGGATATAGAACATCAAATGTTTTAAAGATTACAACTAAAGATTTTGATAAAGTTGGAACAATAGTTGATTCTAGCGTAGATGCTGGGGCTACAACAATACAAAGTATTAATTTTGAACTAAGTCAAGATAAACAAAATGAAGTTAAAACTCAGGCTATAAGTAAAGCAACAGAAGATGCTAAAGTAAAAGCAGAAGCTACTGCTCAAGGTTTAAACGCTAAATTAGGCAAGGTAAAAACTGTTACAATACAAGATTATAATTACTATCCATTTCCAATATATGCGTCCGCAGATGGTGGTGCTGCTTTAGATGTAAAAGAAGTTGCTCGTACAGCAATTCAACCAAGTAGTTTAGATGTTAGTTCTACAGTAAATGTTGTTTTTGAAATAGATCAATAACTGCTGAAAGGGTTTTAGATACAAGATATTTAGTTAAGAAGAAGTAGTCTTTTTTTGATAGATGTGTAGTATTTCATTTCTTTTTAAGTCAATATCTAAGTTACTACAACTGGCTAATTCTATCGCAAACTTATGAGCGAGTACAAGATATTTTTGTTCATGCCTAACACCATACTCTGCCTCAAAGCTGCTTGCACCTGTTATTATCTCTACTAGAGTATCCTTATTAAATCTGAATTGAACAGGTATAAGCTTTTCAGGATCTCCTTTTAGACGAGAAACAAAGTCACTATGCTCAAACCCTTTTGGTACTGCATAAAAAAGCCTGCTATCTACATCTACAACAAAGTCTATTCTCCCTTTTTCTTTTCTATCTCCATATCTTTCAAATATTTCCGGTGTTAATCTAATATCTACGACCATTGTGAATAAAGAAGTAACTTAGCTCTAGAAGGGATTATATCATAATCTAAGTCCTTAACCTCCTCCCCTACATGATCATAAAAGCCTTCTTTTTTTGCTAATAAAATAAGTAAGCTTGAAATATTTTTGAAATAGTCTATACCATTACTTTCCAACTTTGGCATAAGATAATCTATCTGCATTGCCAAATCAACAAATTTTTTTGCAGACTCTTTAGGGTTTAAAGAAAGTAAGCTGTCTAAAGTATGGCCTTTATCTGAAAGTATATCTAAAAATTCCTTATCAAATACTTCATTAATTATTTTATCCTTCTCCCCTGCTGTTAGTCCATCTTTCATATGTAAGCCATCCTTAACTTATAGTTTTGTTGAAATTTAACCTCTCTGCCAACCAAGTACTTAAGTAATATCTCCTTAGCTTTGTTTACTTGAGCTTTAGTATGAAACGGTTTATCACCTAAATGATGCTTTAACCATGTTTCTAAGCCACTTACTCCAACTATCATGTCTTCTACCTCGTCACTTTCATTGATCAATACAGCCGCTCCAACAAAATGTGAAGCTATATCTGGATTTTTTGACAGCTCCGCTTTGCTTATTTTTAATAATACTTTATAAACATACTCTGGATGATTTATATCTTGCGGGACAAAATATACTTGTTCCTTTTTAATATCTATAATCAACCTTATTACTATTTCGCCATGTCTTCTTTTTGTTGTTTTTCTTCCCTCTTCAATAAAATCCATAGTAATACAACTATAAAATCAGACTTTATAAATGTTTCTACTTTTACTACTGATTAGGGAAAAATATAAATTTAGTAAAACTTATAGAGCATTCTTATTAACTATCATTAGATAACTAGTCTAAAATATGTTAAATCTATACAAAACTTTGTTAAAGGCTTATGGGAGAAGAGGTTGGTGGCCAACAACATCAGATAATAAAAGATTTGAGATTATTTTAGGGGCTATATTAACTCAAAATACCTCATGGAAACAAGTAGAAAAAGCCATAGCAAACTTAAAAAACAATGATCTGATTTCCCAAGAGGCAATAAAAAAAGTTTCTTTGAGAAGATTAGCTTCTTTAATAAAACCCGCTGGTTACTTTAATCAAAAAGCAAAAAGGCTAAAAATAATTAATCAATTCTTAGAGAAGAATAAAAACCCTACGAGGGATCAGCTATTGGAAGTTAATGGAATTGGCCCAGAAACAGCAGATTCAATCCTGCTTTATGCTTTTAATCAGCCATCCTTTGTTATTGACACTTATACAAAAAGAATTATGCAAAGACTAGGCTATAAAGAAGAGAGTTATGGTGGGCTACAAGCTTTGTTTCAAGATAACTTGCCAAATGATTACAAAATTTACAATGAGTTTCATGCTTTGTTTGTTGAGCATGCAAAAACTTACTGCAGAAAAAAACCTTTGTGCCAAAAATGTCCATTAAATTCTAGATGTAACTATATTAAAGCTTTAACTTAAACACCCTCCTGCTTTTATCTAAAGAATTAATGAGCTCATTATTAACTACCTTACAAGCTCCAACAAAATCATTTTTATATCTAAGCAAGTATACTCCGTTATCCAGGCTTTTTCTTAGGTTCATACCCTTAAACCAGGATTTGATTTCTTCAGCATCCATGTCAATAATATTTTTATTGCTGTTATTTCCTATTATTTGGCTTCCTTCTATGCTTAGGATAAAATTATTGTCTATTAATTTACCAAAAAATATTCCTATCCTTTTTACATTTAAGTTGTTGAAATTTATCTTGCCTAGGCTTTTGTTTGTAACATAATAGTCTTTATTATCTCTAATGAAAACATGATCTAATCCATTATTAAAACCGAATTGCTTGTCTAATAAATTCATTAGTTCTCTTATTTGCTTTTTATTTAATATTTTCATAAGAATTTAATGATGTTTCAGTTTATAACTTTATTACTTGTATAGATTAGATATAGTTATTTATAACTACTATCTAGTTTTATCAAATATGCTATATATAAAGCTATTTCTTTTTTATTTTATAGCTAATTTTATATAATAGTCTAATTGTAACCTTTATAATGGCTAAGCCTAATGATGAACACAAGCATAATATCCTTCATTATGCCTTACACAACGCTATCACCCATAAGGGCAAAGCAGAAGTAAAGGCTGTTTTAGGGAAAATATTATCAGAATTTCCTCATTTGAAAAAAGATATTGAGAAAATAAAAGAAGAAGTTGAAAAAATAGTAAATGAAGTCAATAAACTCTCCCATAAAGTAAGGTTATCAAAGCTTAAAGAACTGGCCCCCCATTTACTAGAAAAGAAGAAAAAGGTTAAACAGGAATTTTCGCTCCCGCCTTTAGAAGATGTTAAGGATAGGGTTGTAACTGCATTTCCGCCAGAACCCTCTGGCTATCCGCATTTAGGGCATGCCAAAAGTGCTTTAATAAACTATATGTATGCAAAACAGTACGAGGGTAAGTTTGTTTTAAGATTTGAAGATACTAATCCTGAATTAGCTCAAAAAGAATTTTATGATGCGCAACTTGAAGGTCTTAGATGGCTGAATATAAGTTATGATGAGCTGTTTTATATTTCAGATACTATAGAGGAGATTTATAAAAAAGCAGAGGAGCTAATAAAAGAAGGCTATCTTTATGCATGTAAGTGTTCTAAGAAAATCGTACAAGAAAACAGAAGGATTAGCTTAGAATGCGAATGCAAGAAAAATCCTGAAAGTGAAAACCTAAAGTCATGGAATGCTATGTTAAATAAAAAATACAAAAAAGGCAAGATTATCATAAGATTAAAAGGTGATATGGATAATGCTAATGCAGTAATGAGAGATCCGACAATGTTCAGGATCATCAATAATGAGCACCCAAGACATAATAGGAAATATATTGTATGGCCTTCTTATGATTTTGCAGCCGCATATTCAGACGGTGTTGAGAACATTACACATAGGGTAAGAAGCAAAGAATTTGAATTAAGAGCTCCATTGCAAAGCAAGTTACAAGAGTTAATGGGTTTCAACAAGACAACTATAATAGAACAGGGAAGATTTAATTTAGAAGGAGTAGAATCATCAAAGAGAGTTATTAGAGATCTAATTAAGAAAAAGAAATTAAGTGGCTGGGATGATCCAAGGCTGTCAACTTTAATAGCCTTGAAAAGAAGAGGTTTTGACATAGATGGCATTAAAAACTTCTTATTGAATACTGGATTAACAAAAGTTGAAGCTTTATACAAATGGGATGCCTTGTATAGTGAAAACAGAAAGATTATAGATAAGAAAGCTAATAGATATTTTTTCGTTGAGAAGCCTAAGAAGATTAAGATTCAAAATGCCCCAAAGTTAACAGCGAAGATTCCTATGCATCCTGACTTTCCTGAAAGAGGCAATAGAGAGATAATGACTTCAAGTGAATTTTATATACAGGATAAATTAGATAAAGGAGAGAATTATAGATTTATACATCTTTTTAATTTTGTGGATAATGATTTTATTTCTGTTGATTCTGATGAAAAGCTAAATGCTAAATTAATACACTGGCTTCCTGCTAAAGCTGATTTGGTTAAGGTGTGGGTTGTAATGCCTGATGGAAGTGTAAAAAAAGGATTAGCTGAGGAGAGCATAAAGAGCTTAAATGTAGATGATATTATCCAGTTCCAGAGATTTGGTTTTTGCAGGTTGGATAAGAAGGGTTCTAAATTTACATTTTATTATACTCATAATTAACACAAATCTTTTATACTATATTCTTTACAGTTGCATTAAGCAGGAGTGCCGGAGCGGTCAAACGGGTATGGCTAAGGACCATATGGCTTAGTGCCTTCGCAGGTTCGAATCCTGTCTCCTGCATTTTAAAATCACCGGCTTTGTAAAATAAGTAACATCTATTAAAAAATTTAAAAAGAAAGTTTTATTAAGTATTGATATTTATAAAAACAGTAAATGGATAAGAAAGGATTATTACATCTAACAACAGGATTTACAATTAGAATAGTAGCTAGTTTAATAATTGCTTTATCATTGCCTTTTTTGATTTCAAATCCATCAAATCCGATAGCACAAGGCTTATTCGCTTTTGGAAACTTTTTAATGGTAATAGGGGCCAATGTAAAATGAACGCAATAAATTTTATACCAATAACAATCGCAACTTTATCTTTAGCATTTGCTAGTTTTATTAGAAGTAGGAACTGGGCTATTATTTCTTTTATAGTCTGGATAGTCATATTTGTATTAACTTTTTTTATTTTTAAATAAAATTATTTTCTATTAAAAAAGTAACCGAGCATTAAGACTTATTTAACAAAGCCAAAATCACCAAAAGCCTTATAAAGCTTATTTAAATATAAATCATAAACCTATGATCCCTTAGGAGGTTTAAATTGTCCTTATTAAAAGTAAATATACCTAAAGAACTGCAAGAGAAAGCTTTCGAGGCTGTTGAGATAGCTAAGAAAACAGGAAAAATAAAAAAAGGTTCTAATGAAGTTACAAAAACAGTAGAAAGAGGAACTTGCAAATTAGTAATAGTAGCAGAAGATACTAATCCTATTGAAGTTGTAATGCATCTTCCTGTTTTATGCGATGAAAAGGCTATTCCTTTAATATCAGTAGCTAAAAGGGAAGAGCTGGGGGCTGCAGCTGGTTTAAGTGTGCCAACTTCAGCAATATCAATAATGACAGAAGGGGATGCAAAGGATCTCATAAAAGAAATAATAAGCAAGTTAAAGGCTCTTAAGTAAAATGGAAAAAGGAAAAGACCCAAAAGGAAAAGGTGGCAAAGGAAAAGGCGGTAAAGAGAAAGAATCTGCTCCATTAGTAAGAGAAAGATTCGCATTTTCAGAACCCTCACCTGCAGTAGTTGAGGAGATAATAGGAAGGACTGGAAATAAAGGAGAGGTAACACAAGTTAGGTGCAGAGTTTTAGAGGGAAGAAACCAGGGAAAGGTTATAAGAAGAAATGTCAAAGGGTCTATTAGGATTAAAGATATTCTTATGTTAAGAGAAACAGAAGTAGAGGCTAGAAAATTAAATACAGTCAGAAGAGGATAAATGGCTAAATGCTCATTTTGTGGTTATGTAATAGAGCAGGGGACTGGCAAGTTATTTGTTGAAACATCTGGCAGGGTGTTAAATTTCTGCTCTATGAAATGCGAAAAGAATCAGTTAAAATTAAAGAGAGTTCCTAGAAATTTTAAGTGGACAAAATTTTACGTAAAGCAAAAATAATTCTTTGGATCCAACTAATTATTACTATAATTAAGTGGTAACAAATAGAAAGTTTTATAAAGGATAATTAGCTATAATATACTATAAAGTCTTGTGCAAACATTACATATTAGTTTTATAACTAAACAGAATAAGCACAAGCAAATTAATTTTTATTCAAG
>DAISWR010000034.1:0-6826 GCA_036826255.1 Nanobdellota archaeon
TTATCATACTCTTTGTTTTTATAGTAAAGCGGGATGGCAATGCCATTTTGTCCTTTTTCTGTAAAATTGCTTAATTTTGCTCCTTTGAAATTTCCCCCATTCATCAAAACTAAAATAGGCTTGATATCCAAATGTGGAAAGCTGCTCAGCTCAAGAAGGTCAATTTTTCCGCCAGTATATTTTTGTATTTTTGTGAGTAAAAATCTAAAATCAAAACCAAGGTTCATGCCAACAGGGATAAACTCCCACTTTCTAAACACTGTTAAAAATCTTTTAATTAGTTCTTCTTCGCCAAGTTCCCATTCCTTCAAAATTACTAGATTCCCAACAGGGTCTCCTTCAGAATTAAGTTGCTGGTATTGCAATGTTACTATCTTATCTGTTTCTGGATTAAGACCCTGCGTTTCTAGATCTAAATAATATTCCAATCTTCACCCCCTAGATCTAAATATCCCTTATTCCTTCATTAACAACATTGAATATGCACTCGCCGTCTGGGGTAGCAGGAGCATCAACCAACTTAGCTACTCTGCTTCCTTTTTTGCCTTTTCTTAGATAAATTCTAAAGGTGCTATTATGGACTACAAATCCATTAGCAATATAATTCTCTGCGATAGGAACACTAATATCATACAAAGGTTCATTATTCTTTATTAGATTTAGTTTTCTCACTTTCTCGAATCTTATGTCGCCATTAAAAATCCTTTTCATAAAATCAATTTTATCATTAACTTCTTTATTAGTGATGTTTAGGTTATCCAATTTATCAAATATTCTCCCAACGTTATCTTTAGTAGTGCATCTGTAACTGCTTGGTCTGGGCCTCATAAACTTAGAAGGATGTAGGTTTAAATCACTTAACAAATCCCAGAGAAGTTTTCTTTCTATAGGAAAGTCCTCTTTAGTAAAACTTCCTTCCCTAATACAATACTTCTTCCATTTATCCATAAGTTTCTTTTTATCCAAAGCGCTAACTCCTATTTCTTCAGCAAATTTTAAAAAGTCCCTGCCATCAAATTGCAGTGTATACCACCCATTACAACCCGCCTTTTTAGAAAATCTAAGCCTGCTTCTGATGCCAAATCTCAAAAGCATTAGTTGAATGTATCTAAGAGTTAGTTCATCCTTCTGGCTAATAGAAACTGTAGGTCTTTTCTTGCTAACAAATCCTTCAGCATCCATAAATCCTCTAATGAACATCCTTATATGCTCCTTAGAAGACTTAGATACGTAAGAAAATAAATCAGTCTTAATTTTTTTAACTAATTCTCTTACCGCCTTACTGTTTATAGCTAAGCTATAACAATTTTTATTACTGACTTTGCTTATTCTCCCACATATACCAAACACTCTTTTGCATAAGTTTTGATACACTTCCAAGACCTCTTTTCTCTGATCTTTAAATCTTATTGATCCTTTCTCTAAATTCCCATCACCTAAGAAGTAACCTAATATCTGGGCTAATTCAACACTTAATGTATTTGGAATAACTATATTTCTATGTTTATATGAAGTGTAAGGTTCCAAAAACTCATATACTTGTTTATTTACTCCTTGGTTAATGAGTAGTTGGAAATTGCCTGCTTCTGTAGCATAGCCTTGATTTAAAACTCTTCTAAGCTGTCTCGGAGTAATATTCAAGTTATTACAAGCTTCTTCCCTAGTTAAACCCAAATTAAGCAATTGTTGTTTAATCTCACTTATACCGTCTTTTTTTACTATGACCATACTTTTAGTTTCTACCACGGGAAGTATTTGTCCCTCTCCCAAAATTTCTATTTTATTTGCGCAGGCTACAAAATCTCCTTTTTTAAGGTTCTTAGCCGCAACTTCTTTTATCTCAAAACCATCCAATCTAAAGAATTTGTGTTCTGGAGAAGCTTTTATTTTACTATCAGCATATATCTCAAAAATTTCTTTTATGTCTCTTCTAACAGAACCATAATCGCAAAAAGAGTTTATATTATTAAAATTTTCAAAATTTGAGGATATCATGCCTCTAGGTTTTTCTATTTGGCTTATAGGTTTTATTTCTCCATCAGAAAATTGGAGCAAAGTATCTGCTGTTAAACAAGCATGCCCGACTATATTCCCACCAACTGGCTTTGTAGGATCTCCAAAAAAAGCAGCTGGATCACTACTTACTTGATTAGTCACATAAACAACTACTCCATAAAGGTCTGCTAATCTCAATAAAGCATGCATATGCTTATTCAACTTTTGCTGACGATCTGCCAAAGTGCCACGACCTACAAACTCGCTCCTAAAATGACCTATCAGACTATCTACAACGATTAATTTTATTGGTAGTTTCTCATTCACAATTAAGTCTTCCACCTTATCCAATAGCAACATCTGGTGATCACTATTATAAGCTCTAGCTACTTTAATATTGTTTAATACTTCATCAGGATTTAATCCAGCGCCTTCTGCCATTTGCTTAATTCTTTCTGGCCTAAAGGTATTTTCAGTATCAATATAAACTGCCATCCCATCTGCCCCGCCTTTCTCTTTTGGCAATTGAATATTAACTGCTAATTGATGTCCGATTTGTGTATTGTGCAAAACTAAAGGCATGTCTCCTCCAATAAAACTGTGCCCTTCTGGAACAACCAAGTCATAAATAAAATCATTGTACTCAACTTCTCTAACAGACTCAATTTTATCCCATTCAAAATAAGCGGCATTCTTTAAGGTCTTCAAAGTTTCAATTAAACCTTCCCTAACCCAAGTGAGTTTATCGCATAAAACCTTTTTTAATTTAGTTCTATCTTTTGGAAGGTTCCTCTGAACATAATTTCTAATTCCAGAGTCGCTTAAGGATAAATTTTTCCTCAAAGAATTAAAGGGGAATGGGAGTTTTTCGTGTAATTTTACAAATTCCTCTTGATTTAATTTTTCAAGTTTTAAAGCATCTTTTAAACAATTCCCAACATTAATCAGACCAGAATAGAAAACCTTCCGTATCTCCAAAAAAGTTTTTTCATTCATAGTCTTGTTCTCATAATTAAAGGCAGTAAGATAACCATAAAAGGTGTCCTTGCCATTTAACTTTTTTCCCACAGCTTTTGCTATAGGCCCCCTATTGCCGCCCAAAAATTTCTTATAAGATTTCCTAACAAATTTAATTATATCCTTGGAGTATCCAAAGGAACTATTTTTAAAAGAATAATCAAATGTTTTTATTTTTAAAGGAAGCCCATTTAGATTTAATTTGCCCTTTCCACTGATATACAAACTTTGGTACTCTTTGCCGTCAACAAATTGTTTTTTATGTGTTACGCAAACTCCAAGCATTTTAAACAAATAGGAAAGCCCAGAAGAAAGCTTCTTGCTTTTTGTAGTCATACTTGCTATTTCTTTAGACAAATAACCATCTCCATCAAGATATCCTGCTAAAAAATATTTTATAACCCCTTCAGATGCAGCAAACATATCTTCAGGAACAAACTTAGTTGAGGAATTGCTCTCTGAAAGTTTGCCCAAAATTTCTTTAGTAGGGGTTCTAATAAGAATTGTGTAAACAGGATTAATTCTTCTTCTATCAACTCTAACAGTAGGTTCATAATTAAATCTATTAGACAAATATCCAAAAAGCCAGTCTCTAATAACTTCAGACCCAGTGGATATAGATAAAGGATTACTTGATCCTTCTGCAACAAAAAGCCCTAAGAAATAAGCATCATCGAAAGAATAAATATCTTCTGAAGAAGACTTAAGTAAATCAGGACAAGCAATCAGATCGCCTTTATTAAGAAGCCTTGCAGGCTTCCAGCATAACCCATTATCAAAAGTTACTAGTTTATGTGGAGCAGAAAGTTTTATTGTTCTTCCTCTTCTAGTTTTAATTTCATAAATATTTTTAGCATGCATCTTATAAAGGTGGCTTGCTTTTGTTTTTTTCAAACCATCTTTTGTAAGAGAGATAACACTCACAGTATCCAAAGTTACAACATGCCCCCCATCACTTTCTACTTCACCATTTAACATTTTGTATTTGGTATACATCTCAGAGATAGAATCTAGATGAGGTTTTTCTGGATTAAAATAAAACACGGGTGTATCCTTATCAATACATTTTGCACTTCCAAATTGCCCATAACACTCTGTTATCGCTCCAGATTCAAATCCACCTTCCATCAAAGCATCAAAAGCCTTGCTGCCAGTAGTTAATTTTATTACTTTAGCCCGTTTTTCTAATAACTGCGAACCAGATTCAAAGCCCAGACTAGCTGATTTCCTGGCTGTATTAATCACTTTTCTTGCAGCATTCTCTGTAAGACCACTAGCTTCTATTAATTCTCTAGGGCTTGCAACTGCTATTGAAATTAAATTATTATAACCAGCCTCTTCCAATTTCTGTGCTGTTGCTGGGCCTACGCCGGGCAAATCCTTAATACCAGTCTCTTTTTCTGTCATCTTTATTCCTCCTCATCTTCTTCTTGCTGTCTTGCTTCAAAATATAAAAAATCTTGTAACTTGTCTAAAATAGCCCGAAGTTTGCCAATATCATTCAGTCTTATATTGTTAATTACTTCATTTCTCCAAATCTCCTCATCTTTTTTCTTATAGCTTCTGCTAACAGTTATAGTTTTATATCCTACCTCAACGCCATTAGAAAGTTTTTTCTTATTATCCCAAACAACACCTTCCCAATTTGATATCCTATATTTTTTCACTGGCTGATTTGCCATTTTATCCTCCTCTTGCTTTCGCATCTTTTTTCAACACTCTAGAAACAGTCCAAACAAGCAACCTCCCTATTCGGAACTTTTTTCATGAGGTTACAAGCAGTACGGCAAACTCCTTTATATACTTTCTTCGTAGGCAAGGCGCGTAGACGCGTGACTAGAAAATATATTTTATAAGCTATATCTAATTAGAAAATAACTAAAAATAAGCTTAGTCCCAATAAAATAAAAAACAAAATATGCTCGATAAAACTTCCTACCCTAAAAAACCCTCTGATTTCTAGCTTACTAAAAGGATACAATAGATTAACTCCTTCTCTGCTAAAGCCATCTCCGATTAGATGACTTAAGTATCCTATAAAAATCCCCAGCCCAGCAGTCTTGTTAAAATACCAAAAAGCTATTCCGAATAATAAAGCAAAAAGCAAACTGTGGAATATTCCCCTATGCCCTGCTACAAGATTAATTGCCTTGGATATTATCCCTAATCTTCTCCCATATTTGCTTTTTGGATGATCGATATCAGGCAATCCAGCTGCAAACAAAACAAAAAGCATAAACAAATAAATATTGCCAACATTAAAAATAGAGCTTGCAAGCAAACCAAATAAAAAACCAAAAACCAAATGTGTTCTGAACATCATTTTTTTCACTCATTTCCACGAATTTTTTTCCGCAATATTTAAATAACACTTGATGTATATTAATTTATTGATATTTTATTAATCTGTAAACAAATGAAAAATCAAATAATAGTATTTAAAGAATGTTTTGAGGATATAGTAAAAAAGAATTATGATAGTGCATTACAGCATATCTCCCATGATCTACTAGAAGACTACAAGTATAACGGCAATTCAGAAACAGACAAAAAGGTAAAAGAAAATAATACCTCGCTCTTAACAATACTAAAAAATAGAAGGCCTTTAGAAAACCTTGTAAACTTCGTATACCATGAATCATGGAAAGATGGACCTTTCTATTTAATGAGAATACAAGAAATAAGCAAAGAGGGAGCAGGAGATATTAGGACAGTTGCGTTTGTTGTTGAAAATGATGAGTATAAAATAAGGTACTTTGATTGGAGAAAAGAAAGAGGGCTTACAAAACAAAGGTTATTAGAAACTAAAAAATAAGTTTATCCCAATTCGCCCATTAAAACTTCTGGATTAACCTCTTCAATGCTATTAGCAACAAATTCTGTAGTGCCATATATCTCATTTTTAGTTGTCCTGCCATTAAGAATATACTGATTGCCTTCTATAGTTAATCTATAATCATCAAACTTTAATTGGTCTTTTAACCCTAAAATAGTGTTAGCATCCATTTTTAATATTTTATTAGCATTATCTCTAAAAGCTACTCCCCTAATAACCCCGCTGCCATCATCAATTACAAAATTCAAAACAGGAGTGCTCACTACTCCAACGATACCATGTTCACTGCAATTATAATTTCCATTTTCGAATAAAGTTTTTTTACCGCATTGCTGGCAAACTTCAAAGAATCTAGGCTGGAACAACTGGACTAAAGTGCCTAAAATGCTAACATTATTCTCCCTCTCTTTTAATTCATTTATTTTCTTCCTAAAGACATTACTCATCTTAACATCAGAAACATTTTCAATAACAACGCCTTCGGGATTAACAACCAAACTGCTATTTCCGTTTAAATGCAGTTCTTTAAATCCATTGCTATCCCTGACATAGGCATTATCAATCTTAACGATAACATCAGTTTTTATATTACCATTTTCTATTTCATTAATATGTTTTTCATCCCATAGAACAACTCTAACCCTTCCTGTCTCATCTCCAGCAATAAAACTAGCAACCTTTTTCTCTTTTCCTTCTTTAGTAAACTGATTAATGCTAAAAACACTAGTTACTTTCCCATTAATGCCAACCCTCCTCATACCAATAAGCAATTCGTTTATTTTTACTTTCTCCATGCCAGCTTTATCAAACAACTTTATGCCCAATTCATTAGCAACAATGTGGGCAGCACCTTCTTTAGAAATCAATCCAGAAAGGTCATTAAGCTTCTTATCTATTTTGACCTGTATTTCTATATCTGTTAATTTTTTTTCTTCTTTTATCTTTCTAATTATTTCATCAAATCCTACTTTAAGCATC
>DAISWR010000035.1:0-6648 GCA_036826255.1 Nanobdellota archaeon
GCATTCTGTTCCTAATTTTTCAATTTCTTTTTTTGATGTTTTTATCTCATCTTCAATTTCTTTTAATGATAATGAATTAAATCTTCTATGAGTATTGGAATGAGATGCTAATTCATGCTTTTTTGCTATTTGCTTCATTAATTCTTTATTATCTTTGATTAAATTAGCTACAACAAAGAATGTTGCTTTAATATTATTATCTCTAAAGAAGTCCAATAACCTAGGAAGGACTAAAGAAAAACTATCTGTTTCTTCAGAATCCCAATCACCTTCCAAGTCTACAGAAAATATTGTTTTCATTTGACTTTTTTAAGAGCGACTTTTTTAACAACCTTCTCAAGCTTTCTCTGGCCTTTCCTTACACTTACATGCAAATGGAACACCAAGGCAAATAAGAATAATAAAGCTGCTATTGTAAATAACCATAAAGCGCTGACAATACCCAATGTGTCTAAAAGCACATTAACTGTTTTAGGAAACATTATAGCTATTAAGAAAATTATCCATACAATTACCCATATAGCAAAGTCCCTTGGACCAAATTCTTTTTTTCTAAAATACAAATAACTAAGAAAAAGCATTCCTATGCCAAAGATTATTCCTACAATCTGTATTCCAACTACCATTTTACAGCTTTAACTTCCATAAAACCATACTTAAAAAGATTTTTACTCCATCTATTACGCTAGTCCCTTTGTATTTATCTGAATAAACTGTTTTTATAGGTATCTCTTTGTACTTTAAGTGATTTTTATCTAAGTTGACTAACATCTCTGTCTCAACTGCGTATCCAGAAGTATTCCATTTTAATTTTTGGTAGATTGATGATCTAATCGCTCTAAATCCAGATTGCGTGTCATGGATGTCCACTTTAAACAAAGTTTTAAATGAGTTATACAAGAACCAATTTCCGAATTTTAAGGTTAAAGGCATATTCTTATCTAATTCTCTACAGCCGATAACAATATCTGCTCCTTTTTTTATTTTATTTAGTAATCTTGGGATATCGTATGGATCATGCTGCATGTCCCCATCTAAAGTTACTATTATATCTGCTTTATTCTTTATAGCAGCCTCTATTCCAGTCTTTAATGCCAGGCCTTTACCCATGTTCACAATATGATTTAGAACCAAGTCTGCTTTTTTCGCTTGCTTTTCTGTGTTGTCTGTTGAGCCATCATTAACTACTATAACTTTGTTTACATGTTTTTTTGTTTTTTTGATTACATCTGCTATTGTTTTTCCTTCATTATAGCAGGGTATTACAGCTATGGTTTTCATTTTATAATGAGTAGTATAAGACGTTGTTTCTTTTGGCCTCTTCTTCATTAAAGAAGTTCTTAACATCCACTATAACAGAATTTTTGTTCATAATCTTTTTTAATTTAGACATTGTTAGGCTATAAAATTGTTTATGTTTATTTACCAAAACAATGCAATCAATATTATCTTTTATTTCATCTAATTTATAATTTTTAATACCAAATATTTTTTCCACTTCCTCCGCAGATAGATTTGGTTCGCAGCCTAAAACTTTAATGCTGTATTCTTTTAACGCGTCAATCAAATCCTTCGCTTTAGAGCCTCTTGAGTCAGTTACATCTTCCTTAAATGTCAGTCCCATGATTAATACTTTGGAATTTTTTAATACCCTATTTCCTTCATTCAAACCTTTTATTACTAGATTAGCTACGTGCTTGGGCATAAAATTATTTACAGACCTTCCAGCTAGGATAACAGCAGGATTATAACCAAGTAATTGCGCTTTGTGTGTTAGATAGTAAGGGTCCACTCCTATACAGTGGCCGCCAACGAGACCTGGATGATATTTATGAAAATTCCATTTTGTTGATGCGGCAGCTAAAACATCTTTTGTTTTTATTCCAACTTTATCAAAGATCAAAGATAACTCGTTCATTAAAGCTATGTTCAAATCTCTTTGAATATTTTCTATTACTTTGGCTGCTTCAGCTGTTTTAATATCCCTAGCCTTGAATACTCCTATTTTAGCCACTTTCCCATATACTTTTGAAATCTCCTCTAAAGCTTCCTGGTCAATTCCAGAAACAACCTTTACAACCTTATCGATAGTATGCTCTTTATCTCCTGGATTAATTCTCTCTGGAGAATAGCCAATTTTAAAATCTTGGATAACTTTTAAGCCTGAAGTCTTTTCTAGTATAGGCAGGCAGATTTCTTCTGTAACTCCTGGATAAACCGTTGACTCATAGACTACAATAGAATTTTTTTGTAAATTTCTTCCCACTATCTCTGATGATCTTTCTAAACATGTTAAATCTGGATTATTTGCTTCGGTTATTGGAGTTGGGACAGCTATAATAATGAAATTTGCTCTAGACAGTTCTTTTTCATCTGAAGTAAATGTCAGATTGCCATTAGTTTTAGAAACATCATATTCTTTTGTTTTATCTATTCCATTGCTCAAAGAAGAAATTTTTTCTTTGTTTATATCAAATCCCACAACTTTAAAATGCTCTGAAAGAGCTAAAGCTAAGGGTAAGCCTACATAACCCAACCCAACAACTGCTATCTTTCTTTCCATCGCTTATCATTCTTTTATGCTCATACTATCCAGATTAAGCTAGCAAATATTAATTCTATAAATATCATTAATAAAGTTATTTGTTTCTCAGTAAACTTGCCTGTCCTCATGAATATATGAGGCATGGAATAAATTTCCTTGTATTGGGAATGTATTTTGCCGTCTTTTATATAGCCAATAGTTTGTTTTTTGAATTTTCCTCTTAACTTTAAGAAGAATTCTATGAAAAATGGTATAGAAATTATTAGCGCTGCTTTTTCCATATTGCCTAAAATAGCTACAGATGCAAGTACTGCTCCAAGCAGGTAAGTTAAAGAATCTCCTGGAAGAATTTTTGCTGGTACTTTGTTGAATATAAAAAAAGCTACTAAAGCTCCAAAAGTTATGAATGCTATTGTGGCTGCCAACATGCTTCCGTGAACATAAGCAAAGATTCCTAACATTCCTGTATAAACAAGTCCTAATCCTGCCTCTAATCCGTTTAAGCCTGCTAGCAAATTTACCATATTAGCTGCACCAATAACAGCAATAGGAATTATAATCAATGGATACAATAATCCTAGATCAGTTGTGCCTATGAATGGAATATAAACTTGGGTTATACCTGAATTAACTGCCATAAAAGGGACAGCTGCTGGTATAACCAAGAAAGGTTTTTGCCATTGTTTTAATCCAATATACATGTTTTGCTTTTTATTAAATCTAACAAGCAAATCATCTACAAAACCAACTAATGTTATGATAAGAATAGAAGACATTGCTGCTAATAAAAAAACTAAAGAGCCATTTGTTTGATAAATGAAGGTTTCTAGGAATATATAACACATTAAACCCAGAAATAAGCCGACCATGACTGCTAATCCACCAGATATAGGAATATTATTTACTGGTCTTTTATGAACATCCCTAACAATTATGTTAATCTTTCTTAGATACTTAATTACATATGGGAGAAGCAGAAATGTAACTATAAAACTTACTACAGCAGATACAATTATTATGGAATTTACCATTTTCCTTCAACTTAAAACCACTCTGGCAATACACCTTCTAAATACTCCTCTTTTGGTTGAATATGTGGTGGATAACTAATCTCCCATATCCTAAGGGGGCCTATTTGCCTTCCATTATATAAAGCTAATGGCATTTGATCTTTATCATTGTAGACTTCTTTAAAGTTATCAAATTTCCTGTTTAGCAAGTATAACTGCGCCCATAAAGCTCTTGTACCCTCATCAGTTAAGTATAATGCTGCTCCAATCTCATTTACTTGTCCATTATTTATTGCAGGTATGATAACTAAACATCCTGGTAGGCCTTGATCTGAGAAATGAGTTTCTTTATTTTCTATGTAAACACATTGTAAAGGAATATCTATTCTTTGTCCATTTACAGATAATACTGCAGTCGGTTGTTGCAAGCGTACTTCTCCATTATCTCTTGTAATCGGCAGGATAAATCCATGGATTCCAGTTCCTCCTCCTGGAAATACTTTTCCCTGATAAACAAAGCCGTCATCTAAGCCAGACCCTCCAGTGTATGCATAAAGAGTAGCATTTCTTGTTTCTGAAGTCTGCTGAGGATCTAAAACAAATGCTCCAACCCAGGAGTACCTATCAAAGCCTTCGTCAGAGCCTATAGAAGAGAAAGCGGTATATTTTCCTATATCTGTTGGATCTATTAGATAATAAGAAGCGTTAAAAGTTTTTAACAACTCTAAAGCTTCATCTTCAGATTGTGCTGTCATTACATGTCTTCCAAAGAAATAATCCCATCCAACAAAGGAGTTTCCTCCGTCTAAAAATGTTGTTCTTTCCCCCCATGTTTGGACCCAGTAACCATAATCCCACCAATGTGAAAAGATGGCATCTTTTGGAGTATTTTCCCTTACCCATTTCATTGCGAGCGACCATTGAGGGCCATAACTAAGACCACTGTATATAGCTTGATTATAACTGTCTTTTGCAAAATCAACTAAGAGTCCATCATAATTTGATCCTCCTATAGGATTTAATAAAATTAAGGCTAGGACAATGTAGAGGGCGTATCTTATATATTTGGTTTTGATCTTTTTCTTTGTTATGTCAAACGCTTCACAAAATAAATAAGCTGCAATGATTGTTGTTATTGGAGCAAAGACAAAGAAGAGTCTCACTGCGCCTCTTGCTGCTACAATCATTAAGAAGAACCATATGAAGATAAAGATGTATCTTTTATCTATGCTTAATACCTGATCAAACAATTCCTTATCCTTGTAGTAAGAATACATATAAAAGATTCCTAGAATTGATATGAAACCAATTAGAGATCCAAAGTATGCAAATTTGGATGATGCAGATGTTCCATTCCAGGCTGAGCCTGATGAATATCTGCTAAATATAAAAAGCGACAAGAAAATTATGTAAGCTGCGGTGAGTTTTAGCTTATGTTTTTTTAATGGAGATATCATCTTGTAGAACAGGAAGATAGAACCAACAAATAATATTATAAAGTAGGATTTTTTAAAGTAGCCTAACCAATCTGTAAAATATGGTTGGTGGTTTTCTGCTACTGTCACAAGCCATCTATTAAGACCTAGAGGATGCAGTAATCTAGAGAATATTTCTGAAACCTGTTGTAATATAAAAGAAGGTCCAAAGATTACTGTTGCTCCAATTATGGATAATATTATCGCTAATATGAAGCTAGCTATTCCTAAAGGTAATTTGTGCTCAATCTTAGATTTAATGTTAAGAATATCTATTTTAAATATAAAAAAGTCTACCAAAGCTACTACAAAAACCAAGACTGCAATCCCAGAACTAAATGAGCTTAGCATACCTTTTAATCCACCATACTTTGTTATTAACGTGGATAGCATGAATACTGTTACAAGCGTCCATACAGAGTAGATGTAGAAATCTTTTTTTGTGAATTTGTTTAGCAATATTTCTACTAATGCAAATATTGCAATTATTATTAGTGCAAACTTTACACCTCCCCACGTTAATCCAAGAAATCCTGTAAACAAGCCTGCTAATAATGCCCATATTAAATTAAATTTTATCTTACTAGATTGCCAAGCCCTAACATAGAAATAAAACGCTCCAAACATAAAGAATATTCCTAAAGCCTCTTTATCAGAAATACCAGCCATGGTTCTGTACAAAAAAGCTGGGATAACTGCTAAGAAGGCTGTGGATAAAATCGCTATTTTGCCATTAAACAGCCTTTTTACTAAAAAGAAAAAAAGAATCGTTGCTAAAACAAAAAATACTGCTGGATATATCACATCAATATATTCCAATGTAACTGTTTTTGAGAATATAGAAGCGATTTTATACATGTAAGCAATTACATAAGGCAGTATTACTTCTATAGAATTCATAGCCTTACCAACAGGAAAAAACCTCATAGTGTCTATTACTGGCAAAGATCCTTGCTCTACTATGATTCTGGCATATCTCAGAAAAAGGTCAGGATCTAATGCTGCTGGAGCATATTTTCCTGTTACACTATCAATCATGTTAGGAATTGATCTTGTTCTTATAAAAGCTCCAATCCATAAAACCACAGCAAGCAATACATAAAACACATAATCCTTCTTTGCTTTTAGAAAATTAATTAAGTCATTTCGCTTATTATCTAGTCCATCATCCTTAATTGCTTTTGTTTCTTCCATTTTAGAATAAAGCGGGGGTTAGATATACTTCTATTAATGCAGCTAAAAATAATATTAAAACTGCTAAAACAGTTAATATAAAAGAATCAGATATTATCCTTTTAAAGTTTTTGCCTGCGAAATCATGACGAATAACAGCAACAGAGATTATTCCTCCAGCTAAAGCAGCAACAAAATAGCCCATTATTTCTGGAATACCATGGATCATATATCTAAGCAAACCTAAAGAGACTATATGAAAGTAACCGCCAACTTTTGCTAAGCCGATTGTATTAGCATATAGGCTAATATTATTTCTGACAAAGGTTCCTACGGCAGCTGCTATCACAGAGGCATTCCAAACTAAAATGAAAATTGCCCCAGCGCCATAGAAAAAAGAAAACAAAAAAACAAAGATCATAACTTTTATATTATTTGAAAATAT
>DAISWR010000036.1:0-1356 GCA_036826255.1 Nanobdellota archaeon
AGCAGCAGCCTTTCCTGAAACATCCACAAAGTTCCATTCGTATTTTGCAACAAAGTAAAAGAATTTCTCATCCCACATCTCTAATAAAGCTGGCTTTCCCCATTTTTTAACTAAGCTTAAAATAAAATCCTTATTCTTATCATAAAAGTCCTTAGTTACTCTAATACCTATCTCTAAATCTCCAGGAATATCTAATCCTACCTTACTCAAGATCTCCTTTGCTAAATCAAACCTAACTAACATCTCTTCTTTAGCTTGATCAATATCACTGACAAAAGCATGGCAATCTGGCATTGTAAAGGCTCTTAATCTTCTTAATCCAGTTAGTTCTCCCCTTTGTTCAGCTCTAAAACTATACTTTGTTAATTCATAAAGCTTTAAGGGTAAATCTTTGTAAGATAAGTTAAGATCATGCGCCATTAAAAACTGGCCAAAACAAGCTGAAAATCTCAAAAATGTTTTTTTATTTGGTGTCTGTACAGTATACTGCCTTGCTGGAAATCTGTTCAAATAAGATTTTAAAGAAGGATGCTCATAATCATACATTATTGGAGTTTCAACCTCTAAAGCACCATATTCCAAAGTTTTCTTTGTAACCCACTCCTCTAATAAAGCCTTAATCATCCTGCCTTTAGGATAATATCTTAAATTTCCAGGATCACTGCCTGGTTCATAATCAACTAGACTTAATTTTTTCATATAAGAAACATGGGGTGGTTCTTGATTTACTTGCCTAACCTTAGCTAATTCATATTGAGAAAACTTTTCTAACCTGGAGTCTTTTGAAAACTTATAACCACTTATCTTTCCATCACTTATCTTTAGTTCTGTTAGTTTTCCTTTAGTGTCAATAATATACCATTTAGAGCTTAGCTTTTTCTCTGCATTAACAGCTTTGCTGACATCAACATCTTTTATATCTAATTCTTTTCCGCCAAAAGCTCTTGACAATTCAGATAGAGGATGTCCTTTGCAATTTAATGAAAATGATTTATACCATCCAAAAGGAGCTCTTACAACCTTATAATCCTTTTTAAGTAGCTTTTCAGCTTCTTTCATAATTTCTATAGCCTTGTCAGGATGGCATAAATCAGAGCTTAGATGAGCATAAGGATAAAGAACAATATTCTTTGCCTTAACCTGCTCAGCTATTTTAGAAGTCTCTTCTGCTAATCTTTTTGCACTTTCTTTAACCAGATTCTCATCTCTTTTTTCAACTGCTGTTAATACAACCAGGCACTCATTTACCTTAGTCTCTTCTATCTTGACATCTTCAGCAGATTTTATAGCCTTTTTTATAGGCTTAAAAGTTATTGAGTCTGCATGAATAGCTATTACCTTCATTAACCTAAAACT
>DAISWR010000036.1:1456-6115 GCA_036826255.1 Nanobdellota archaeon
CTTCCTCTATGAAAAGAGGATTAATCTTAGTCTTATTTCTATTAGCAATCCCTTTTGTATCTGCTGAAATATCAATTGATGGCCCTACAGAGAACATTTATAATCTGGGAGATTCAATATCAGTATCAGGCTATATTCTAAGACCAGAAACGACCTTAGCTTTATTTACTCTAAGTTTAAACTGCAATAATAAATTACAAGTATTAGCAAGAACAACAAACCTAGAATCAGGCCAGAAATACAAATTCCTTGAGGCACTTGCTATCCCGCCTGTTACAGGAGATAACTGTACATTAGAGGCTAGCTTAAACATAAACGGTAATAATGTAGAGTCAAAAGAATCAAAGACATTCTCAATAACAAGGGATCTAAGCGGAGTTTTTGATATAGAAAAAGACATTATTCAATTAGGGGATGCTATAGCTATAGATGGGACAGTAACAAGATTAAATGGTAAAACGATAAATGGGCTAGCAACAATCTTCTTAAAGCAGAATGGAGTAAATTACTTTGTCGATACAACACCAGTTATTGACAGCCAATTAGATTATTCTTATATAACAGTGTCAAATCCGGCTGGCGCTTATAATATTGATATGCAAGTAAGTGACGCTTATGGGAATCAATTCCTATTTGAAAACGTCCTAAATCTAGAAATAATAGATAAGATAGATTTGACAGCAGAAGTTGACAGAGCAAATGTCAACCCTTCTGAAAAAATCAAGGTCTCTGGAAAAGCAGAAACCTCATTAAAAAGAGCTATAGAAGTAGGCAATGTGAAACTAGAACTGGATAAAGAAGTTTTCGAAACAAGATTAGGAAAAAATCAGGCTTATGAATATGAAATAGAACTAAAGGGTGATATAAAAGCTGGAGAGCATATAATAAATGTTAAGATAGAGGACTCCCTAGGAAATCACGGAGAGACTCAAACAAACTTCACTGTAAACCAAGTGCCAACAGACTTAAAAAATACATTAAATAAAGTAAATTTCTTACCTGAAGAACAGCTAACAGCAAGCTCTCAGCTTTATGATCAAACTAATGATATCATAGATACTACAGTAACTATAGAAATAAAAGATTCAGAGGGAAAAGAGGTATTTAAAAAAGTAGTGCAGACTGGGGAAGAGATATCTTACAACTTCCCTCAGTTTGCTATTCCAGGGCAATGGACAGTAAAAACCTCCTCATCTGGATTAAAGTTAGAAGAAACATTATCAGTCAGCGAGGTTTTTAAAGCTGAAGTCATACTGGAGAATGACGTTATAACAATAACCAATATGGGCAATGTAGATTACAAAAAACCAGTAAATATAAAATTAGATGGACAAGAAGATTCAGTAATAACAAAAAATCCTTCATTAAAACCAGGAGAATCAACAAAAATAGAGCTGGCTGATGAAGTTAAAGCAGGAAGTTATGATGTAGAGATAAGTTATGATGATAAAAAGGACTCTTACAAAAACGTCTTAGTTGCTGAAAAAAAATTACCAAAAACTGCTCTATTCCTTGCTCTTTTAATAGCAATATTGCTTATCATATTTAGCTATATAATGATAAAACTAAGAAGGAAGGGCAGGAATAGGAGAAGCTTAGATAGGCTAGAAGGAAGGAAAAGACTAGGTGGGCTTAAAGGATTAAGAAAAGAGAAGAAGATGGATGAGGAGAAAAAAGAAGGTAGAGGATTATTCAGGATGTTTGATTAACTAAAATCCTTTATCCAGATTATATCTTTTTCTTGGATAATTTCTTTGTAATCCTTAAGTAATTTTCTAACCTTACCCAGTTTAGTTGATTTCTTGATTATAGACACTATTAAAGTTCTCTTGCATACCCTCTCCATCTCTTTTACAGCTTTTTTCACATCATTAAAATTCTGTAATGTGGTTAGGCTAATCACAACATCAAAATTTTTGTCTTCAAAAGGCAATACTTCAGCACTGCCAAGAACTGTTTTAATACTAGCTTTCTTTAGCATGTCTTTGGAATTATCTATACCTAAGACATCACATCTATCTTTAAAATATCCTCCAACAATCCCAGTTCCACAACCAACGTCTAATAACTTATCTCCTTTTTTAACGTATTTCTCTATTAGATTTATCTTCTCTAACTGCTCTTCTTTATACAGCTCATCATATCCGCTAGCTATAGTATTGTAATAAGTCATTTTGTTTCTAGCGCTTCTTTAGTGATATACTGGTGAACTTCTGTTCCAGGTTCTACCTTATAGGCGCCAGCGGATAAACTAAGAATAGCAATTACTAAAATTAAGATACTTATAGTTTTTATTATCTTTTGCATTTTACTTCTTGAATTTTTTTATTAAAATACCAACTAAACTTCCAATAAAAATTCCTAAAATTGTCGTGTATATCCACCCATAAACAAGATATATCATACTACAATCAAAATGTTTAAGAAAAGTACAGAATGGAAATGCAAAGACATACCATATGAAACTTACAAAGAGGTCATTATCATAAACAATGTCTGCCACAATTATGGGTAGAGGATATGAAAATAAGCCTATTACCAGACCAATAATTGCCCCTTTCTTCCAATGGTCTAATCCTTTCCACCACTTAACTAATTTATTTTTCATCCAAATAATCCCATAAAAAAACTAAATATCTTATAAAAAAAGTTTGGGAGTTCTTCAACTTTCTCAATTTCTACAGTTTCATTATCTTCTTCAATAATCTCTTCAAGCTCTTCTACAACTTCTTCTTCAGCCTGCTCTTCAATTTCTGCTACAACTTCTTCTATTATATGACATTCAGCAAAACTACAGTCTGGAGCTACTCTAGAAACATAAGATCCATCAGGACATAATTTTGCATCTTGAGGACAAAAAACTTCTTCAGGAACAGTATAACAATCTGGAGGGCATAGTTTTTCATTTTCTTTTCCACCACAAACTCCATCTCCACAACAAGTGTATCCCAACTTACAGCTCGTTGATTCATTTTCTCCTAAAGAAACTAAAAGACCACTACAAGAAGGTATGTTTGCTTTAGGACATTCAAAACATTTATTTTCGTGACAAATATAGCCTGATTTACACTCGTTGTCTTCTTCACAAGGCATGCCTATATATCCACAAGTTTGAAAACAAAGTCCTTCACAATCAACACCATCTTCATAAGTTTCTTCATCTTTCTCCCCATTCTCACAAAACGATCTAATTAAGCTAGAATCAGCTTCTTTACCTAAAGGGCAATCAGAAGGACAATTATCAAAATTTTCTCCTAAATATAACTTGTGATCAAATCTAACCCCCAGACCATTAATTAAAGTCACTGTTTTAGAAGGATCTCCTATCCAAGGAGCCTGAAGTTTTTCTGTCTTTCCATCAACCTCTATAATTATAGTATCATAAGTCTTCTCTATTATTTTTACAGTATGGTCTCTATAATAATAAGCCCCAGTATTTACTACATAAAGACTTATTACTTTATTTTCACAAAGATTATCTTGATAACAAACTACTCCTGCATTGTATATATCTAAAGTTGCTGATCTTGCACTTACATCATTTGAATCATAAAATGTTTCAAGAGTTTGTATTTTAATACCTCCAACTTCTTGTGTAGCTGATGTAGGTATAGTAAGAATTAATCCATCTACATCAATATTAACAGCCCCGCCAGAGCCAACATTGTTTAAAGTGATTGTCTTGCCTTCAAAAGTAACTTTATCTCCAACCATGAGGTAATATTCCTTAGCACTAACACTAACTAGAGAAAGTAATAAAATTAAGGATATGATTACTATAGTTTTTTTCATTGATAAATACTAAGACCTCTATTAAAGCATATATTTATCTTATTTAAGCTTTACTTCTCATTTTATCCTCTTAATTATCTGGCATGATTGGCAGACATTTTGTGAACAAGGCTCTCCGCATTCTTTACACTCTTTTATCTCGCCGACATCAAATCCTTTCTTCAACAATGGCAGAACATCTAAAAAAGAGTTTAATATAGAATGTTTGCTTCCTGGGAATTTTGCCTCAAAACTGTTTATCCATTCCCTTACATAAGTCCTAAAGCCATCATCACTATGCGGACAATCATTAAACTTGCTGGTTAATCCATTCAAATAAGCATAAGTCATAACCTCTTTTTCAGTCAGGAAATACAACGGCTTAATCCTCTTAACAAACCTTTTATCATTCTTAATGCCGGTTATAGGACCTAGTCTGGCAGAAGTCTTCATATTATTCTTCAGCTGATTCATAACAATAGACTGGACTTCGTCATCCAAGTTGTGTCCTGTTGCTAGCTTATCTATCTTTAATTCTTTAGCTGCTTTATTCAGTAGATATCTTCTAAAAACTCCGCATATACTGCAGGATCTTTCTTTAGTCCTTTTTAGTATATCATCCAGCTTCTCTCCTATCTCATTTTTGTAGGAGTATATCTTTAAAGGAACTCCTAATTCTTTACACCACTTCTTTGCATCAATAATAGTCTTATCCCTATAGTTGTCAATGCCCTCATCAATCAATATAGCTGTTAATTTTACCTTCCTTCTTTTTTCTAAGAAGATATTCATCAAATAGAGCAATGATAAAGAGTCTTTTCCGCCGCTGACAGCAATTCCAACATGATCTCCCTCATCAATTAGATTATACTGCCTTATTGTCTTAAA
>DAISWR010000037.1:0-3512 GCA_036826255.1 Nanobdellota archaeon
AAATTAAGCATGAATATAGAAAAGCTTTTATATCAATATATAAACTTTATTCTTAAATCTAGAGGTTAAACTACTATGTATAAAAAAAGAGGGATTTTATTAATACTTTTAATATCAATTTTACTTTTAGCAGCAAATACTTTAGCGCAAGAACAATCTATAGCAGAAAAAGGGTTCCAATGGCTTAATTCTAAAGTTGTAGACGGCTCATGGAACAGCAATGTTTTTGATACATCCATAGCCGTAATTGCTTTACAAGAGGCTGGTTTAAGCTTTAATGCTGAACAAGGTGCCAACTGGCTTTTAACACAGCAAGACTCTCTAGGCTGTTTTCCTAAAGGTGATTGTAAAGTAAAAGAAACTGCTTTTGCTGCTTATGCTTTAGATATAACAAATAAAGATAGTTCTAAGGCAGTTGATTGGTTATTAAATACAGCACAAACACCAACACCAACCGTAGGAAGATGGTGGTTACAAATAGCAACAACGACAGCTGGTTCTTGTTTATTAACTTATCAAGAAGCTAATGTTACATTTACTGAAAATATAACTATAGAAAATAATAGGATTGCAAACTGCAATAATAATCCGTGGTTTGATCTAAGATCTTGCATACCAAATAATCCTTTAGCTAGAAATCCATCATTAGAATTTAATGTAGATTGTAGTTCATTACCAGGATCACCAATAATTTCCTTAATATATAATAGCGGTGCTTCTTATTATATCTTGCAAGAAGATCATAAATCCTCCGCCTTAATAGATGTGGATAGCGGATGTTGGGGTATAACAAAAAGAGCAAATTGTGATTATGAAACCTCTTTATATGCAACTTACGCTCTAAATAAAATTGGAGTTTTACCTGGATCTATAATCTGGTTAAGGGATAATTATCAACCTTCAATCTCATTACATAACTCAATACTAGCTTTAACAACTGGAAAACCAAATTATATCAATGCTTTAGTTCAATTACAAGAAGCTGATGGGTCATGGAACAAAAATGTATACCAAACATCATTTTCAACTTTAGCATTAAAAGGATCTCAACAAAGTGAACAATTAGCAAAAGCAATTGGCTTCTTAAAATCACAGCAAAGAGAAGATGGATCCTGGAACAACGATGTTGTTGATACATCATTAGCTTTATTATCCGGATTCACAGAAGAAAGAGTAGCTTGTGGAGACGGATTCTGTGATAAGGGAGAAGAAGTAAGTTGTCCGCAAGATTGTCAAGCACCAGCAGAAGGCCAATTAGAGGTGTGCTCTAATAGTGTAGATGACGATGGCGATGCATATATAGATTGTGATGACCCAGATTGTGTTGGTGATATATCCTGTGAAGAATTGGAAATATGTAGTGATGGAATAGATAATGACTTTGATACTTTAATAGATTGTGATGACTCAGACTGTATAAGAAATCTAGCTTGTGAAAAAACAGAAGTATGCAACGACGGATTAGATAATGATGATGATGGATTAGCAGATTGTGATGACTTAGATTGCGAATTTTATGAATCATGTCCACTGCAAAAAGAAAAAACTAGTTTGTTGTGGCTATGGATACTATTAATATTATTAGTAATGGCAGGAGTGTTATTTTACTTCTACAAAAAAGATCCAGAAACATTCAAAAGGAATATAAAGAAACCTTTTACTAAAGGATTCTGGAATAATCTCTTCAAGAAAAAGCCACCTATAAGACCCCAGCCTCAATATAGCTATCCACAAAGACCTTACCAACCTCAACAACCAGTATATCCACAATATCAAAGAAGAACAAAAACCGAAGATGAATTATCAAAATCCCTCCAAGAGGCAAAAAAGCTTCTCTCCAAAAAATAGAGACCTAGTTTTAATAACTTTAATGTTTCTATTACTTTTACCTTCAATAAATGCACAAGAAGATATTCAGTTAAAAATTAGCAAATTAAGCTATGAAGCAGGAGAAACAATACAGGCAGAGTTAATCTTCTCTAAGTTGCCAATCAGAAATTTTGATATATCTTTAGTTAAGGATAATCTAAAAATACCTATTGGAGCTATAGTTATAAAATTAACAGACAAAAGAAACTTTCTTTACTTCGATATCCCATCTAACGTAGAAAAAGGAAATTATGACCTAAAAATAGATAATGTTATCTTTTTAATTGATAATAATCTTATAGAGAATTCTGCATCAGAAAAAATCTTCATTAACAATATAAATCCAGCTTTTTATTGGCTAAAAGGACAAAAGAAAGAGGCTCTGGAAGATATTCTTTATTCAACATCATCTTTAGCTAAAGCTGGTTTAAACCCTTTATCTTCCCAATTATTAGAGCAGCAAGACCCTCTAGGATGCTTTCCTAAAGGTGATTGTAAAGTAAAAGAAACTGCTTTAGGCATAATTGCATTAAATGCTCTGAATTTAGAAACAACAAAAACATTAAACTGGTTACATGGAGCTCAAAATGAGGTTTCTTTAGGAACTTTTAAGGTTGTGATAACCTCAGGAGCTAATGCTTGCCAAGTAAATCAAAATGCTGTTAATTTTGAACAGGGTATTGGAGAAGTAAGTGTAAGTGGAGAAACTCAACTAGCTGTAAATTGTTCTTCACAACCATCAAATATAAAATTAGTTCATACATATTTAGGAAATTTATATGAATTAGCTTCAACTAATGAAAAAGAAATAGTCTTTAATATTAAGGATAATGGATGTTTTGGAGCTTCATATAAATCAGCTTGTGATTATGAAACCTCTTTATATGCAACTTACGCTCTAAAAAAACTAAATAAAGATACACAGAAATCCTTATCTTGGTTGCAACAAAATTATGACGAATTCACAACATTGCATCACGCATTCTTGTTGTTAATTGATAATTTTCAGTATTCAAGAGAATGGTTAATCAATAATCAAAAAAGTAATGGTGCATGGAGTAAAAAAGCACTATCTATAGATAATACAGAAGATCTATTAACAACCTCAATTGCATCACAAGCTTTGAAATCAGCTGCATATGGAGAAAATGGTTTAAACTGGTTAAAAGATAGAGAGAATCTAAACAATTGGGATAATAATCTATTGCTTACATCAAAGATATTATTCTTTGCCTTCCAAGACGATAAATTAGAAACTTCTTTATCACTAAATCCGGGAGTATTAGCAGTATTCAAAGATCAAAAAGACCAGGCAAGGTTAACCTTATCTAATAAAGGAAATGTTCCTATAAATATAATCATAAAATCCCCTAAAGAGATAACTGTTGATAAGAATAGCCTGACTTTAGGCGCTTTAGAAACAAAGAGCCTGTTTTTAACAATAGATACAGAGGTTGTAAAAGAAAGTGCTATAGGATTGTCTTATGGAAATAAGTCATATACTATACCAGTTTTAGTAAGTGACGAGCTTTTATCTTATGTAACTAATCCGTTAAGATTCATTTCAGATAAGTCCTCAGTTACTTTTTCAATAGAATCTAAAGAAACAAAAGAAGGGGATATAAAATTCAAAAACTTTGGGG
>DAISWR010000037.1:3612-5950 GCA_036826255.1 Nanobdellota archaeon
AGTAGAAGTTACTTATCCAAAACCTACAGAAAGTGAAAGGTTTAAAGAACATCTAAGGAAGTTAGAGGAATTAAAGAAATAACTATTTCTTATCCTCTTTAAATTTGTCCAGTTCTCTTTGTAGTAAAATCGTCTTTGCATTAACGTTTTTCAAGGCCATATCATACCTATGTAATTGAGCCAATAAATCATTCAGGAAACTACTCAATTTGCCAAACTCCAAATTTAGATTTTCAGGTTCCAAAATCTCAACTGAGGAGGGCATAAAGTCGAAGCAGAAATTTAACAGCCTCATAACATTGCCAAACTCGATTTCTAATTCAACAAAAGCAGAATATAAGTTCTTCACTTCTCCTAATTCCATATTCTCAGCAGAACCTATTTCTTGATTAACTATTTTAATGCCTTTTTCGTCTTTTATCTTATCAAGAACAGTCTTTAATGTGCTATCAACATGCTCTTTTGGAGCTCCAACTATCTCCAATATAGCGTTAGCTAAAATCTTTTGTTCATCCATAAATGCTTTAAAAAGAATTAAACTTAAAAAGGTTTCTATAGAATCTTTCTTATAAGCAACTGTATTATCACCAATATTAAAACAAAATTAAAAAATAGCATAGCGCTTCTTTGAGCCTTTAATCCACTGGAAGTGTATAAAACAGAATCATTTCCATAAGCAATATCAAAGTTATCACTTGTATCAGCTACACTATCCCCTACAATCTTAATGGATTTAGTTAAATCCTCAGTAGTTTTTCTATCCTCTTTTTTCACCTTAACTTTTAAATTATATTCTCCTTCTTGATTAACAACGTTCTTAAGTGCTAAAGTGGCACTGCTTTCCCCTGGAATCTTTATAGTCTGCTTATTTCCTTCTTTATCGCCGCTATAGCTCTTTTTCCCTCTATAAACATAACTCCAGGCTTCATACACTTTACCCTCTTTGTCATTATTTCTAATAAGAAGAGTAGTTATACTTGGCTCACCGATTAAGACCTCATCATCAGACGAGATTAAATCATAATCAATGCTTTTTTTATTCTCATCTTGTTGAACTTCTATGGTGCCGCATAATGATTTCGTTATACCTTCTACTTTAATCTCATATCTATCTACAGCGTCTAACCCTTCTATTATAACATCATATAAGCCGTCTTTAAACTCGCTGTTGCAGTTAGGAAATATTTGCAAAGGAACAGTAAAGGTATTATTCGTATATCCTTCATCAACATTAAACTTTGTTTTCTTACTTATATCTTCCTTATCATTTTCTATCCATAAACTTATGCTTGTCTTTGAAGAGTTTCCCTTGTATACTGCAACCTTTACCCTTAATGTATCTCCAAATTTAGCTTTTTCATCCTCTCCTAAATAGACCTTGTCTATTGATAATGTAGAATCTAAAAAAGATTCGTTGTAGATATTTACTTCATCAGGTGTTGGGATGGTTTGATACCAATTATCTCCTAACCTAGACCAACTACCGCCTTCAACAGAATTACTATAGCTTACCTCATCTAATAGATTATCATTAAAATCATATATCCTTATCCTTTCATAACCATCATTGTTCAAAAAGCCACTGCTATATCTAGGATATATTACTAAGTAAGCTTTACTTTCTATTAGAGTACTGCCTAATGTATTTGTATCAGATATAAAAACTTGGTGGCTATCAGAATCATCTTTAAAATAAAAATTAACTAAGTCAAGGTCTTCATTACCATCATTATAAAGCTCTATAAATTCTCCATTTGGTTTGTCATCGTCATCATATCCGTTAGGATCAGGCAGAAATTCATTAATTTTAATAACAGAATAATCATTACTGGAACTCTCATTATTTTCATTAATTCTTCCTGGTGTTGCATTGCTCTCCTGCCAAACATCATTAATCAATGTCCACGTATTTCCTCCACTTACTCCATGATAAGTTATATTATTTATGATATAATTATTAGCATCGTAAAGAGTTAGCCTTTCACCATTATCATTTAATCCATTTCCAATAGCATCACTATCAACGTACAACCAGATAATATTTTCTCCAACATCAAAATTATGGAAAACTCTGCTATCCCCATCTATAATCAAAGCAAAACTATTGCCAGGAATAGATATATCTATACTGCCTGAAGAGCTTTCCATATTATCATTTGAATTATTATCAGATATAGTCCATCCAGAGATATTTACAGAGTTCGTACCATCATTATAAAGCTCTATCCACTCGCAGATAGAATCAGGACAATTAGGACTCGCCATAATCTCATTTATACTAATATCAGCAGAAACACTATTAGAAAAGATTGCTAGAAAAGAAATTATCAATAAAAAA
>DAISWR010000038.1:0-5842 GCA_036826255.1 Nanobdellota archaeon
AAAACGAGTAACCTCAATTAATTCCGGATTTCCCTCTGGATGATCATGAAAATCGTATCCTGACGAGTCTCTGAAATTATTCTCAAATGAGTATCTTGCTACAATACCTGACGGTAAATCAGGATTATTTGGAGAACTATTTGGCCTTTCTTCAGTGCGTTTTCCTAAATTTTCCTGCCTGCTTGCATTTTTGAGAATGATTGAATTTATTGCAGAAATATTTTTAATATCTCCTCTTTTGGGTACTCTTCCATCTGATGCTATACTCTTTTCACGAGACTTGGTTTCAGGATTTAAATGAATTAAAGAAGAAGTATTCATATTTTCTTTGGGAACCAATTTTATAACATTTTTCTGATTAATATCTTGCGTACTATAAATGCTCTGGCTGAATATAATGCAGAAGACGAGGCTTATGAAGACAAAATAAGATAATCGCATGAATAATGGGTAATGCAGTTAAATTGCATATATCTTTATTTGAAAGAAAGTGCAATATAATTAGCCGCGTAGTCTCCCGGCATACAACGTATAAAAGTTAGATATATGCTTATTGCAATAATCTTCTTGAATCTTCTTGATATATAATTCCTTTCTCTATAAAATGTATCAACGCCTAAAACTCTTTTAGCCGTATCTTCTACTTCATAAGAAGAAAAAGCCTGTTAGATAAAATTCATTGCCCTATTTCGATTGTAAGAAAGAGTGTCAGGATGAAGTTTTTTTCTTTGTTTGAGCCATCGTCTCTCCTGATAATCTCTAAATAACTGTTTATATCCTCTTGGAGTAGCTTCATTTGTAATAGGTGGAAATAATCTATTGAATTCAAAGGCAGGTTTTCTACTATAAGAAAAACCAAAATCCTTATATGGAATTTCTGCTGCATTTGCCGCCAGTACAAGATACATATCACTTATACCAAAAATAGAAATCTCGAACAATTTTCTTAGAGGAGTTATGCATAACACTACATTGCCTTGACTAGACTCATACTCACTAGATATGTGGCACCAGTTATATCTTTCTCTCTCGTCCCACACCCTATATAAAGAGACAATATCCATTGAGGAACAAGCCCTTTATCTTTATCTAAAAAGCAAATAAATCCCTAAAGAAAGAGCAACAAGAAGCACATACAATGCAACCCATCGCAGATTCTTCTTATCGCTTAATATAAGCTTAAACATTATATGTATTGTAGCTATTCCTATAATGAAAGAAACAAGTGAAGCCAAAAAGAACTCTGGAGGAATAGTCTTATTGCCTAATAGAAGAACATTCGCCCCAAATACCACTGGAATTGAAAGCAAAAACGAGAAAGTGACTGCCTGTTTTTCGTTTAATCCAAGAAGCAATCCGTTGCTTATCGTAGTGCCGCTTCTTGATATCCCTCTGAATAAAGATAGAATTTGCACACATCCTATAATCAAAGCACCCCATGGAGTTAATTTTCTTCCCTTCTTTACAATATCCAAGCTACCAATAAGTAAAACAATCCCCGTTATAGCCAATCCTACGTTTAAAAGCCCAAGGTTTTCAACATTTTGCTCAAGAAAACCACGCAGCAAAAATCCTGCTATTCCTGCAGGTATTGTGGCAATAATCAAAAGCAGTCCCATCCTCCCGTTCTCACTCTTAAAGTCTAATCTAAATAAATCTCTTATAATATCGGTAATCTCCCTGCCAAAATAAACAAAAACAGCCATAAGAGTTCCAAAATGCAAAGCTAAAATAAAAGGCAAAGTTAGCTCATATCCTATAAGTTTGGAAACAAGAACTAAATGCCCTGAACTGGAAATTGGCACCCATTCAGCAATGCCCTGTACAACCGCCAAAATCAACATTGATAAAAACTCGTTCATAAAAAGACACATACTTTAGCCTTAATAAAATTAAGTATGTATAGTGAAAGACATAGCAAATTGAACAGTTATACCGGACTATAATTAAGTCATAGTTTAGAAAAGAAGAGAGTGATTAGTCTTGTAAACACTTTATTATAGTAACTAATAGAAAAGTTTATATATCTTGAATTATTTTTTCTTTTATGAATATAGCTAAAAAAATAAAACCGGCTCTGTTTAGTAGTCTTGCAACTCTGTTATTAGGATGCCATGGTAGTACTAAAACGTATGAAGGAACTATTGGAGACGAAAGAGTAAAATATTCTGAAACTCACTTTTTATATGAAACAAAGTGTGAATTAGATATTGAGAAAATAGATAAAACAAAATTATATTATGAGGTGACAACTTGGAATAGCGGGGAATATGTTAATAAATTAAAAATTATCACAAAAGAAGGCAGAGTTCAAGAGTATGGAAAAGGAAATCGTGGAAAAGCACACCCTGAAAATGAGGCAATTTTAAAAGAATCACTTGATAAATTTAAAAATTATTCATCTATTATAAAACAAAGAGCAGTTGAGCAGGCCCTTCAAGAAATAAGACCTTATTTGTAATAAAATCTCTTACTAAGAATTATGGGTAACTACATACTTATAGCTCACGGAAGGGCAGTTATCCAGACAGAGAACTGCGCAGGCTAGATTACATATTTGTACGTAGTTCTCTATATCCCTAAGTTTATCTACTCTATTCACAACGACTAGAAAGTATGCGTCCTAAATCTCTAGGTTAAAGCCTCTACCGCGACTTGAACGCGGGACCTCGACATATTTGGATTTCTTAGAAAATCTAAGTTCTTGATTTTATACTAACAGATTCAAATAATTGAGCAGTTTGTCTGTTAGTATATTCGGGGAACATAAACGATTTCGCTCATTTATTTATGTTCCACGCTATACCAATGTCGCGCTCTAACCAACTGAGCTATAGAGGCACATGAAAATATCTGTATATGTGTATAAAAATATACCGCTTCAAACTTATGGCTTACTGGAATTAAAATCTGGGAGCCATTCAGTTGAAACAAAGTAGCCTGTCAGGCTCTTTACATTTCCAAACAAACCAAAAATCCAATTGTAATAACTTCTGGCAAAAATCACTCTCCCTTCCGATTGAGAGATATGCAGATTATTATTGCTTATTATTAAAAAAGCCCCGATTAATAAGAAAATTAATATAGTAGTGCCTATGCGAATCATCTTTCTACTTGCCTATGCTCTCGTTTATGCCCCACGGCTGATTAACAACGTATGTAGAGATGCCCTTTACATTAGTAAACAAATTGCCCAGCCAAACAATATATAGTTTGCTTGCTGACACTACTCCATCAAAACTGGTTAAATCTAAATCATTGCTAGCCGAGAGAGTCCCAAAAGAAATTACTAAGAATACCAATATTCCAAGCCCTATGAATATGCCTAATTGATGCCTAATCTCCTTAAATTTTAGCAGTATTAAAGCCAACACCACCAAAGCCCCAATAATATACCAGTTTATCATTTTCACCTCTTATATTTGAGTCCAGACACATATAAAAATCTTTTCTCTCTAAAAAGTGAGCTGTAAAGTTAGCGACACCTATTTAAGTGATTATTCTCTCTAAAATGTATGGATTTTGCAAGTTTAGAAGGATTAAAGCAAAAGCTTAAAGAAATATCAGAAAAAGGATTTATCAAAAGCCACAGGTCAAATAATACTGGAATAGGTAAAACCTTAGAAGATGAAATGAATATAAGTGAAAATAATCTTCCAGAGCATGACTTCACTATTGGAAAAACACTAATTGAATTAAAAGCTCAGAGAATTGAGGCAGGAACTCCTGTAACTCTTTCTACAAAAGAGCCGACTTGGAAAATGAATAAGTTTGAAGTGATAAGAAAGACGGGATATATAGATAAAAAAGGTAGACAAGCATTAAAGATAATTTTGTCTACAAGAGGATATAATCCCAAAGGTTACAAGCTAGAAATAAGAGGCGTATTTAGAAAAAGAATAGCAATAATCCATCACAAATTAGGAGAGGTTTGTTTTTTTGACTATGGAAAATTGATGAGTATTATAAGAGCAAAACTTGGAGAAAATATATTATTGGTCTTGGCAGATGTTAAGAAAAAAGGAGATAATGAATATTTTCATTATAAAGAAGCACTTTATCTTTCTGGATTTAAGCCACAAGAGTTTAAGAAAATGATAAAGGATGGTAGAATAGTTTGGGAATTTAGGCTCCATCTTAAATCAGATACCGCTATTAGAGACCATGGTTCTGGTTTTAGAACAGCAAGAAAGAATTTATCTGATTTATATCAAAAGGAAATAAATCTCATTTAGATTTTTTGAAGAACAAAAATAAACTCGTTACACATGGTAGTTACTTTTTCTCCTGCTTTGTTTGAAGGAGAATTTAAACTAGGCATTCTTTTATTAGGTATTGCTCTTAGATGAGTAGTCATATATTTATAATTACCTCTTGCTTTAAACATTTCAGTCATTATCTTATCCGTAGGTATGTTAATACCTTTAACTGTTCTATTGCCAACAACAAAACAAACAAAACCATTTTTAGTCATTACTCTATCTAATTGAATAACGCACTTATCAAAATCTTCATAGAAGCTTAAAACCTCTTTTGCTCTTTTACCATCTATTTCAGCTATTCTTTTAATAATCTCTTTTAAAGTTGAGGAATTAATTTTAATTTCCAATTCTTTGCTGGCTTTACCGCCTAAGAGTCTATTATCTAAACTTGCTACATCTTCATAATCTAACCATTGTAAAGCTAGTCTTGAAAATTGACCATAAGCAACTGTTGTTTTACTATCTCCATATGGCGGAGATGTTACGATTAAATCTATGCTCTCTGGACTTAAAGGTAATTCTTCCATAGAGCTATAATTTTGTGGTATTGTTTTCGTCTTTTGTCTAGCCTTTACATATTCTTTCATTCCCTTCATATTCTTTAAAGCGATTCTTTCAAATTCAGAAATAACATATGGATTATGCTTTATCAAATCTTTATCAGACATTCTATAAAGTTTAAACTCTCCATTTCTAGTGTTAGATACGTTTCTAACTGTTTCAGAAAAACAAACTAAAAAGAAGTCTTTAATACCTTTATCATTTATTTTATTTATTGCTGTCTTTATTATTGCCAGTTGTTCAATAACTTTGGGTTTAAACCAAAATTCTATATTCTTGAATTTTGGAAGTTCTTTATAATTTTTTGATTTTATTATATTTGATAATTCTTTGTCTAAATTTTCAATATTCAAAGGAGTTGTTTTGACTTTTGATATTAAGAATGCTAAGGGGTTTAAATCAAAACCATAAGCTTCTTTTATTTGATTTGTTAAAGATGCTTCAACTAGAGAAGTGCCAGAACCCATAAAGGGATCTAATAACGTTTTAGCATCCTTACCATAAAGATAGATTAACCTTCTAGCTATTTGGGGTATCATCATAGCAGGGTAGGTATGTATTCCATGAGTAAACTGTTTAGTATCTGCTTCTCTAAAATCCCAATTAATAAATCCTTCTTGCTCTTTTTCCATAATAAGATAATGTTTTATCATCTTTTTAATTATTTAGACTACTCAATTTAATTAAGTCTAACCACCGATTATCTCCAAGATTGAGATTTGCCCCTGCTCTTTCACAAGGCACATCTTCTAATGTTGTATGGGCTTCTATGAAGTTATGTTGAATAATCAAAGCATTCATTAGAATAGGGGCAGACCATAACGCTTTTAGTCCTCTAAAGTCATCTACTCTATCTTTAAGTTTCATAAATACGGTTTCTATTCGATAATTATGTATCTTTGTAACACTTGCATTCTGTATCTTATGCTCTACTGTTAATCCACCAATTTTATTAGAATAGAAGAGTTTTCTAAATGCTTTAGGGTAGAAAACTCCGCCATCAGTCTGAATAAACTTAG
>DAISWR010000039.1:0-5662 GCA_036826255.1 Nanobdellota archaeon
GGTCGGAAAAACTATCTTTCTGCTCCGGAAATAAGGTCAGCAAATGCGGGTCAAATTTCCGGCTATCAATAACCGGCAATTGTTTAACCAATAACTTTTCCGCTCCGCCAACGCTTAATCTGCCAATAGCAAAAAGAATTTTTAGATTCTGGCGGTTAAATTGCTTCAATAACTAAATCATCTTTTTGTAATTCATATTCTTCTTTGCTAATCCAAAGTATATACTTCTTACCATTATAGTTCTTTCTTATTATCTTATACTCATTATCAGACTCCTTTTCTACGTCTATAATATCAAATCTCTCATTATTCATTTTATGAAGGGGGGATAGAATCATTTAAATATTTAATTCACTTTCCATTTTCGGAAGTGTTGGTATAATTAAAATACCCCTACATAGCAAACTATATAAATAAACTCGTCTTATATAAGGCATGAATTCTAAAAGAAAATCTAAATGGACTAGAGATAATGTTACTAGAAGGCTAAAACAATTGCATAAAGAACTTGGAAGAAGACCTGTAAAAAGAGATTATGCCGGATTATATAGTGCAACAAAAAGCTTATTTGGAACTTGGAATAACGCTATGGAAATAGCGGGATTTAAAGTAAAGAGATTTCAAAAACCCAAGATACCAGATAAATTAACACCTGAATTATCTTATTTTATTGGTCTGTTGATTACAGATGGTCACTTGGCAGATAATCCAAAAAGAGGCGTCCATACCTCAATGTTATTTACTAGTTACGATGAAGAGTTAAGCGTAATCTTAAGACTAATAAAAGATTTATTCGGTTATAAGCCCACTATAAGAAAAAGAAAGTATGGATTTAACAAAAGAGTAAATTACCAAATAAACATAAATTCTAAGAATTTAGCATCCTACTTCAAAGATGATATAGGCGTACCTTCTGGAAATAAATCAAAAATAGTTAGAATCCCAAAAGTTATATTTAGAACAAATAAGAAGAATATAATAAATTTTGTAAGAGGTGTTATTGATGGGGATGGCAATATAAGTCCAAAAAGACCAATCCGTATAGCCTCAGGATCTATAGATTTTTTAAGGGATTTAAAAAAACTCTTTATTAAATTAGATTTACAAAGTAGCGAAATAAAATTTGATAGAACTGCGTATATTTTATATTTATATCAAAAAGACAATCTCAAGATATATAACTTGCTATATAAATCTGCAAAATATTATTATCCTAGAAAAAAGAGGGCTTTAGAAATTCAATACATTTAAAAATAAAAATTCACTTTAATTGCTTACCCCCTATAGTTCAACGGTAGAACGTTCGGCTGTAGATAAATTCACTATTCGACTCGGTGTTTACCAGGGATGAAAAATAGTCAGCTGGTACCGAAAGGTTCCCGGTTCGAATCCGGGTGGGGGGATTTCTTTTTAACAATAAGGTTTATAAGTAAAAAAAATTCAGTCTCTTTTATGCCCAGATAGTGTAGCTCGGTCTAGCACGTAACCCTGTCAAACAATTATCTTGTACAGATCGGTTACAACGCGAGTTCAAATCTCGCTCTGGGCGTTCACTATCCTAAAAACCAAATTATTAAATAATAATAAATTTCTGTAATTAAATGAAGAAAGGGGCGAAAGGTATAATTTTAGGCTTATTAGTTACAGTTCTTATAATAAGTTTAGTTATATTCTTAGGAGGGAATGTGGCTGTTAAAGAAGGAGATAAAGTAAAAGTTGATTATACAGGAACATTTGAAAATGGAACTGTTTTTGATACATCAGAAGGCAGAAGACCATTAGAATTTACAGTAGGCTCTGGCCAAGTGGTTAAAGGTTTTGATGAAGCAGTTATTGGGATGGAAAAAGGAGAAGAAAAAGAGATTACCTTACAGCCATCAGAAGCATATGGCGACCCAAACCCTCTATTAATTAAAAAACTACCAAAAGAGCAACTACCTAAAGATGCAGAAGTTGGAAGTATTCTAACACTAAGCTTATCAAATAGCCAACAAATACCAGCAAAAGTAACAGAAATAAAAGATGAAGAGGTTATTCTAGATTTAAATCACCCATTAGCTGGAAAAGTTTTAAAGTTTAAAATTAAAATAGTTGATATTTTCTGAGCTTTAATGCCCGCTCATCAACTCTTCTCTTAATTCAGGAGAAGGTTCCCATGGCGGATTAAAAGTTACATCAACGAAAACTGCTTTATTTGTTTTTCTGCTAACCATTGTTTCTACATCCCTGATAATTTGTGGTCCATAAGGACAAGCTTGACTAGTTAGGGTCATGGTTATGACAATTTTTTTATCTTCTACATTAATGCCTCTAATTAATTCTAAAGTGTAAATATCCACATTCAACTCAGGATCTTTAATACCTTTTAAAATTTCTATAATCTTCTGCTCGTCTGCCATGGTTTTTAGTTAGTATAGAATATATAAAAACCTTACTACAGCACGAAAATCTTTAAATATATCAAAGTATAGTTAAAAATATGGTAAAGTATGTATGCTATCCCTGTGGAACAGAAAAAGATGCTGATAGACCACAAAAATGCGGTGAATGCGGTGCAGCAATGGCCTTAGATAGTGAAAATACAGAAGATATTGATGACGATTACCCCGAGGATTAGTATTAACACAAGATTTTTATAGCAACTATTTCTAAGATTCTGGTATGGACTCGTAGCGCAGTCTGGCTAGCGCACTTGGCTTTTAACCAAGGGGTCGGGGGTTCAAATCCCTCCGAGTCCGCATTCTACTAAAAAAACGAAAGCTTTATAAATGCCCTCTAATGACGAATCTTAAAGTGCTCTAAAAATTCTAATTAAAATACCGAGATATCAAAAGTAGAGAGCCTTATTTCCAAATGGAGCAACAACCTAAACCTAAATATAATATCTCGAAACACATTCTAGTCACAAAACATACTAAACTTCAAGAACCAGAGTATGGTCTACTACTAAAAAAATACAACATCTCTAAAAAACAACTACCAAAAATTCTAAAATCAGATCCAGCAATACAACATCTAGATCCTAAAAGCGGTGATATTATGAAAATTGAAAGGAAATCTCCAACAGCAGAGAAGACTATTATGTATAGAGTGGTAATCTAATGGTTGAAGCGTCTAAACTATTAATAAAAAAGTATTACAAGGAACATTCTTTAGTAGAATCAAATATAAACTCTTTTAATAATTTCTTAGATGTAGAACTAGATAACATAGTAAAAGAATTCTCAGAAATAAATCCTGCAATAATCCCGCAGGAATTTGAAGAATTTAAAATAAAGTTAGATAAAGTATGGGTTGATAAGCCAAAATTTGTTGAGGCTGATGGTTCAACAAAAGATGTTTACCCTTCAGAAGCTAGATTAAGGGGGCTGACATATTCTGCTCCAATGTTCCTAAAAATCTCCACACATGCTGATGGAGTCCAAAGAGAAGAATTCACAACACAAATTGGAAAGATTCCGATTATGGTAAAGTCAAAATATTGCCATTTAAATAAATTAAACAGGCAGCAATTAATTGGGAAAGGGGAGGATCCGGATGACTTGGGTGGCTACTTTATCATCAATGGAAATGAAAAAGTCATGATTATGGTAGAAGACCTAGCCACAAATAAATTCTTTATTGAAAAAACTTCTAGCGGACCTTCTAAGTATGTAGGCAAGTTATTCTCAGAAAGAGCTTCTTTTAGAATTCCACATAAAATAGAACAAATGAAAGACGGAATTATTTATTTAAGTTTTGTCAGACTTAGTAGAATCCCTATAATATCTATAATCAAAGCTCTAGGCGTAACAAAAGACCAGGATATAATTAATATGATCTCAGAAGAAAGACAGTATGACGATTTAATAGTTAACTTATATGAAAGTATAAATATAAAAACTGTAAATGATGCTTACGAGTTCCTAGCAAAAGAATTGGGTATTAATCTCCCTAAAGAAATCAGAGATGAAAAAATTGAGGAAAGGCTAGATAAATTCTTATTACCTCATATAGGGGTAACTAAAAAAGACAGATTGTTAAAAGCTTATAATCTCTGCAAATTAATAAAAAGATTCCTGATGGTAACAAAGGACAACCTGCCAGTTGAGTCCAAAGACCATTACACAAACAAGAGATTAAAATTATCAGGAGATTTGTTAGCTGACTTATTAAGAACTAATATGAGGGTTTTAGTCAATGATATCCTATATAATTTCCAAAGATTAGTTAAAAGAGGAAAGTTGCAATCAATAAGAATAATCATTAGGGATAAATTACTTACATCAAGGATAAAGTCTGCAATGGCTACTGGATCATGGACAGCAAGTAGAAAAGGTATTAGCCAGAACATAGACAGAACAAATTTCCTAGCAACAACTTCACATCTACAAAGGGTAAATTCTTTGCTAAATACTACTCAAGAAAACTTTGAAGCAAGAGCCTTGCATACAACACACTGGGGCAGATTATGTGCAGTAGAAACTCCAGAAGGAACGTCTATAGGATTAAGAAAAAATCTTGCTTTGCTATGCAATATATCTGCAGAAGATGTACAAGAGGACAAGATAAAAAAATCTTTAGAGGGTTTAGGATTAAAACTAAAAAAATATGGCTGATGTAATAATTAACGATGTCTTTGTTGGAAACGTTGATAATCCTGGAGAGTTTGTCAACCATATAAAAGAAGAAAGAAGGGCTAATAAACTCCCCCAAGTTCTTAGTGTAAACTACAACAAAGATTATGATGAAGTCCATGTTATTACTTCCAAAGGAAGAGCAATAAGACCACTAATAATTGTTAAAGATGGGAAATCCTCTCTTACACAAGATCATATTAAGAAGTTAGAGAAAGGTGAGATAAGCTGGGATGCATTAGTTTCCCAAGGCGTTATTGAATATCTGGATGCGAGTGAAGAAGAAAGTGTTCTAACTGCACTAAAAGAAGAAGATTTAACAAAAGATCATACCCATTTAGAAATATCCCCTGTTTTATTGCTTGGGGTGGCATCTTCTTTAGTCCCATATGGTAATTTTACAAATCCAGTAAGACTAGAGATGGGAACTAAGGTTTCAAAACAATCTCTAGGATTATATACTGCAAATTATTTAATAAGAATGGATACAGACAGCAGCATTTTACATTATCCGCAAATCCCTTTATTAAACTCTTTTATCTATGATACAATAGGCTATAACAAACATCCTGCTGGTCAAAATTTAGTTATCGCTGTAATGAGCTATGAAGGGTTTAACATGGAGGATGCTATTATTCTAAACAAGGGTTCTATAGACAGGGGAGTTGGAAGATCAACTTACTTTATTCCATATGTTTCTGAAGAACTAAGGTATTCTGGGGGATTAGTTGATGAAATTGGTTTAGTAGATAAGGACGTTAAGGGTTATAGATCTGAAGATGATTATAAATATTTAGAAAAAGATGGCATAACTTCTGTTGAAGTCAGTCTAAAGCCAGACCAGGTTATCATAGGAAAAACATCACCACCAAGATTTTTAGGAGAAGTTGAGGAATTTAGTATTGCTGCATCGACTAGAAGAGAAGCCTCCTCTATTATAAAACAGGGAGAAGAAGGGATTGTAGATATGGTTGTTATAACAGAAAATGAAGATGGCAACAAATTTGTACAAGTAAGATTAAGATCGCAGAGAATTCCAGAAGTTG
>DAISWR010000040.1:0-5635 GCA_036826255.1 Nanobdellota archaeon
ATTATTTTGGAAAAGAAGTATACTTAACGCAAACATGGCAGCTTTATGCAGAAGCTGGCATATTTGCTTTAGAAAAAATATACACAATAGCACCATCATTTAGAGCAGAAAAATCAAAAACTTCGAGACATCTAACAGAATACTGGCATGCAGAAGTTGAAACAGCCTGGCAGCATTTTCCAGAATTACTTGATTTAGCTGAAGGGCTAATAAAATACATTGTAAAAACAGTCTTAAAAGAAAATAAAAAAGAATTAGAATTACTAGGAAGGGATATTAAGAAATTAGAACCTGTAATAAATAAAAAATTTCCGAGAATAAAATATGAAGATGCTCTAAAAATACTAAAAGACAAGGCTAAAATGATTATTCCCTATGGAAAAGATATGAGAACTGGGGAAGAGGATGCATTATCAAAACTTTATGATATACCAATATTCATAACACATTATCCTAAGGAAATAAAAGCTTTCTATATGAAAGAAGATGATAAAGACAAAAATGTGGTTTTGGGATCTGATTTAGTAGCTCCAGAAGGCTATGGAGAAATCATAGGAGCAAGTGAAAGAGAAACAGATCTAAAAGAGCTAATAAGAAAATTAAAAGCTCAGGGAGAAGACCCAGAAAGATACTCATGGTATTTAGATACTAGAAGGTATGGTAGTGTTCCTCATGCTGGTTTTGGTTTAGGTGTAGAAAGGGTAATTGCGTGGGTATGCGGATTAGATAACATTAAAGATGCTATACCATTCCCAAGAACAATGTTAAGATATAAACCTTAATTAATATTCCTTAGACTTAAAGAAAAGGTCTTTTTTCTTATTTATGAAATAGATTGTTAGCATGAATATCAAAATCAGGATTCCAAAACCAAGCTTAGATTTAGCCTCAAAGTATATCCATGTAGAAACGAAGGATGTTATTACTGATCCAATAAATATGCCTGTTAGTATGCTGCTATCCAAAGCTAAGAACAGGATTAGTATCAAAGCTATTAAATTGAATAGTGTTATGTAAAAATACTTCCAGCTATTATACTGCTGTTTAGCTGCTTCAAATTCTTTCCTGGCTGTTTCTTCTTCAGCAAGGCACTCCTTTAAAGCTTGATTATCATTAGGATTCAACGAAGGCTTTTCGTAACAACTGCTTCTAAAGTAACCATTCTCGCCAGTATATTCTGGGAAGAATACATTAGCACCCATAAATACAAGAGGAATATACAACAAAATTACCGCCAAGGCAAAAATTAATTTATTCCAACCCATATAAAATTATAAAATAAAGGAGTATTTAAAGCTTATTTAAAATAAAAAAGAAAATTATTTCTTTGCTGGCTCTTCTGTCATCTTAAACCCTTTACGTTTATTGAACTTAGCAGAATATCCTTCAGGCATCTTCTCTTCTTGATTTTGCAAGAAAGAGATTTCATTGAAATTCCTTGCCTCAGCATCAGAGATGTATAATATGCTACCATTACCATCTGTAATGTCTTGATTTACTACCGGAACAATAGACCTCAAGAAATCTTCTGAAGACAACTCAATAAATTTACCATCCTTCTGAACACTACGCCAATACAATCCTTGGAATACATGATCTAATGCTTCTTTACTCTCATAAAGAACATGGATATCAACACCTGCTTCAGTTGAGTAAGTTGTACGAACCATATTTTTCTCAGGCTGAATGATATCTTCAAGTTGATCCTGTTTTTCATTATTTACTTTATTATTCTCTATCCCACCAAGTCCAGGATTAGCACAGCCTGTAATAAGAGAAATACCATATGCTAAAACTCCGATAGTTAAACTGTTTCTAATATGTCTCATTCTCACTACCTCCCAAACACTATTTAAAGACATTATTTACTACAACATTTCGTTTATAAGGATTATTGTCTTATAGTAATCACTTAAAGATTTCTCCTGTTTCCATACTCCAGAATAATAAATCTAATTCGTCCATATCTATATTTACTTTCTTACTAAAATCTTTGAATTTATTTTCTATATCAAAATAAGTATTCTTTGTTAAGCTTTTAGGCACTTCATTAATCACTCCAGCTTTATGCAGATTTTTAAGAATGTGCCTGTCTAAAATTGCTAATCCTCTATAACCAATATTCCGAAGAAAATGCCCTGCCTCTTTCCATCCTAAACCTTTAACGTTGTCAACCAACCATACCCTTAATTCACGATTATCCTTAATCTCATCTATTCTTTTGTTAATAATAGCAAAGCTTTCTTTAGATTCCATTAAATATTTAGATTTATTATTATGAAATCTTATGCCCGTAATCAGTTTAGCAGGATTAAACATCTTAGAGTTGTAAAAATCCCTTTCTCTTAATGCTTTAATACATTTATCCGCAGCTTTAGCACTTGATTGTGGAGTTAATAAACAAAAACAAAGCTCGTAAAAAATGTCTTCATCATCCCTAACCTTCTTAAAATCATTTAGCCTATCCCTAATTACTTCTTTCTTTTCTTCATAATTCTTTCTTAGATCATTAATCATACTAACACCATTACTTTAAAGATATCTAAAATATTCTTTCTTAGTTTATATGTATTCCCATAGAGGAAATTATAATATTCTAACAAAATCTCCTACTTTAACATTATTATCCAAAGTAAAATTAGCATTAACCTCTATCACATCATAAGCTTCCTTACTAGGGTAATAGACTTTGCAAGTATCTCCAAGGCATGGAGGCACATTTCTCTCAATATGCACAACTTTACTACGATTATCCAACCAAATAATGTCTATAGAAAACTTAACATTCTTCATCCAAAATCCTCTGGCTTCTGGATCATCATAAACAAACAGCAAACCTTTATCCTTTTCTAAGTTATCTCTAAACATTAGTCCTCTAGCTTTTTCTTCTTCTGTTTCTATAACTTCTAGATTAACCAATTTATCTACAAAAAAAGCTTTCTTTTCCATATTACTACATCCTAAAATAAAAAATAAAAATAATATTAATAAAAGTTTTCTCATGCGACCTTACAAACATCGCACTTCTCTAATACTCTTTTCTTAGCTATCTCTAATGCACAATCCCTTAGCTTGCACACTTTATTAACAGCATCGTCCAAAACTATCCTAGTATTATTCACTACTTTTTCTTCGACCAGCTTAAACATCTTTTTTTCATTTCCGCCAATATACTCAACATAGCTGCTTATAACTCCGCCAGCATTAGCTACAAAGTCAGGAACAACTAGTATACCTTTTTTATACAGCAATTCCTCAACATCAGAAGTCATAGGAATATTACTTCCTTCAATAATAAGCTTAAAGTTAATATCGTCTACATCTCCTGCTTTAACCAAGTCGGGAATAGCTGCTGTAACTAAAACATCTGCTTTAATCTTTAAAATATCCCTAGATGGTAAAACCTTGCCTGGCTTGTATTCTATTACTGTCCCATTTTTTTCCTTTACTTGAGCTAATTTATTAAAATTTAATCCAGCTTTATTATAAATTACGCCTCTAGAATCGCTTATGGCTACTAATTTAGCGTCGGCTTCTGATAAAAATTTAGCTACAAACCACCCAACGTTTCCAAATCCTTCTATGGCAACTGTTGACTTTTCTAAATCTAATTTTGCATATTCGGCAGCAACTTTAGCAGCATGAAAAACACCAAACCCAGTACTTCCTAATTCATGAGGCAATCCCCCCATTTTCTTAGGCTTACCAGTGCAGCTTTTTTTGCTCCCATTTGCTTTTGCATACCATTCCATTTCTCTTTCTGCGGTATTAATATCAGGAGCAGCTACATAAAGGTCTGGACTTACAATCTTTAATGCCTTAGCAAAAGCTTCAATGATTTCTTTTTTCTTCTCTAAACTTATGGCCTTAGGATCTGCAATTATCCCAGATTTCGCTCCACCAAATGGCAAATCGGCCATACTAGTCTTCCAAGTCATTACCCTTGCCAATCTTGAAACCTCATCAATAGAAACAGTAGGAGTCATCCTTATTCCTCCTTTCCCAGGGCCTAATGCTAAAGAATCAATAACAACAAAACCTTTCATTCCAACTTTTGGATTGTATACTTGTATGACCTTTTCAGGACCAAATTCATCATAGTTTACCAAATTAATCACCCTTGTATTTTTTAGTTGCCTTCAAATTCTCAATATACTTTTCTGCTTCTATAGCAGCCATGCAACCTGTTCCGGCTGAAGTAACTGCTTGTTTGTAAATATAATCCTGCACATCGCCACCAGCAAAAACTCCAGGCAGATTAGTTCTACCTCTTTTATCAGTCTTAATATAACCAGATTTATCCAAGTTAACCTTGCCAGCAAAAATCTTTGTATTCGGATTATGCCCTATGGCTAAAAAAACACCATTACACTTGATTATACTCTCTTTACTTGTCTTAATATTTTTTATCTTAGCTCCTGTAACAAATCTTCCATCACCCAAAACCTCAACAGGCTGACTATCCCAAAGGATATTTATTTTATCCTTCAACTTGAATACCCTATCCTGCATTATTTTACTTGCTCTAAACTTATCCCTTCTATGAATAATCGTTATTTTTTTAGCAAATTTATATAATGCTAAAGCTTCCTCCATAGCAGAATCCCCACCGCCAATAACGATAGCAATCTTATCTTTATAGAGTGCTGCGTCACATACGGCACAAGTACTTATGCCTTTACCAAAATATTTATCCTCTCCTTTTATATGCAATCTTCTTGCAGAAGCTCCTGTTGAAATTATCACGCTTCTTGCATTAAATTTTTTCTTTCCAAGGCCAACCTCATAATATCCTTGTTTAACCTTAAAACTATCAACAGTGCCTTGGATGTAATTAACACCAAATTTCTGTGCTTGATCCTTACAATTTTTTATTAGATCAGGCCCCATAATCCCATTAGGAAAACCAGGATAATTCTCTACTAAAGTCGTTAAACTTAACTGATCTGGTTCTGCACTAGAAATAACAACAGGCTTTAAGTTTGCTCTTGCTGTATAAATAGCAGCTGCATAAGAAGTAATACCACCACCAACGATAACTATATCCTCCTTTTTAACCATACGACCCATCCAAAATTATAGTTTAAATAATTTCTCTTTTAATTTAAAAATAAAAAATAAAAAAATTAATGGTGATGAACTACGCAATTTACGCAGGCGCTATATTTGGCCATTTTACCCACCATTAATAGTAAGAAGCCAATTAAGTACCATAGCATAACTATCCAGACGTCTGTTTCTGTATTCCATTGGGTCCATATTCCATCAATCATTACCCAAAATCCAACTGCAAACAGCACCACTGCAAATAGTCCACTACCAACATTACAGCTACACTTACTACCAGTTTTTACAGCCATAAATCTTTTTGCAACCATTAAGTTTCACCTCCATTCTTATTAGTAATTTATTTATATAGAAGTTTATAAATTTATTGATATGAAAAGGATAGAAAGCATCAGCCATGTAATAAATATTCTAAAAAAAGAGGTTAAAAGATTTAAAGAGCCGATAGTAACCCAATACGCTCGTAAAAAGGATCCATTTAAAGTCTTAATCTCCTGCACATTAAGCTTAAGAACAAAAGATGAAGTAACAGGAAAGGCTTCCAAAAGATTATTTTCAAAAGCAGATA
>DAISWR010000041.1:0-1690 GCA_036826255.1 Nanobdellota archaeon
TTTTGTGATTTATAAATATTACTTACTAATTCTATAGAAGAAACATCATCCAAGCCTTTATCTATCCTCAAACGTCGCACGCGAGGAAAGCGCATTGAAAATTCTGAGCTAGATTTTGGAGATCTTTGTATTTCTTCAAATGCAACTTCAATGATGATGCTTGGTTTAACAATAACTTCTTTACCTTTTTGGGATATTATTAGGGGTTTTAACAACTTTGTCATTTCTTCAAAGCTTAAACCCTCTTCATTTTTTTCTTTTAGCCCAGTTGAGACTTTGCCAACCTCTAAAAACTTACCTTTATTATGACAAGCTACTGTAAATGATGATAGCCATTTCGCTCTTTTACCTTCCCCCCATTCCGCTTTTACAATTACTAAGTCTAATGTTTCTAGTACAGGTTTTAGTTTCTCCCAGCCTTTTACATATCTTCCTGGCTTGTAATTAGAGTCAATTTTTTTAATTACAACACCTTCCAGCCCAGCTTTAAGACATTTCTTGTAAAAATCTTCAGCTTCTTTTAATGAAGATGTAGTAATTAAAGGAGATTTTCTTATTTTTAATTTTGAATCTTCAATTATCCCTTCTAGTAGTTTTCTTCTTTCATTTAAAGGAGCATTCATTAAATTTTTATCATTGCAGTAAATAACATCAAACACATTAATCTCTACAGGAACTTCTTTAGATATTTTTTTAATATCATATTTTCTTTTTATTCTTTTAGATATATTTTGAAATGGTAAATATGTATGCGTTTTTTTGTCATAACCAACAACTTCTGTATCAAGAATGTAGTTTTTTGCATGAACATGTTTCTTTAGTATAGGAAGCAATTCTGAAAATTGCCTTGTAACATTCTCTAATCTTCTTGTGAATAAAGAGAATTCTTTCCCATCATAATGGACTTGTACTCTAAATCCATCAAATTTTTGCTCTAGTTGTATTTTTTCACCCAAGTTTTCAAAAGCACTTACTAGAGATTCTATCCTGATTGGTAACATCACTTGTATGGGATTTCCTAGTTTAATTTCTATTTTATCTAAAGCTTTTACCCCCTTGTTTACTAAAATCTTTGTTATTAAAGAAAAGTCATTACATAAATCATAAGCTGTTTGCACTTTTTGTATAAAGAAGTTATAAATCTCTCTCGCAGTTTTTTCATCTGGAGCTTCTATTGTTTTATAGTCTTCATAATCCTTTAGCTCATTTAAAGAAGAGATTTTTATTTTTTTACCGTCTTTTAATTTATTGTATTCCTCCGGCTGTATATTTTCTAGTTTTGGGAAGTAAGCCCATACAATAGCATCTCTTATAGTCCCTTCTGCTACACCAGTTCTTAGTTGGTCTAATACTGTTCTTGTTATGTATTTTGCTTCTAATGGAGAAGCTGAGGTAAGCAGTTCAGAAACTAAAGAGACTTTCTTATTTACTATGCCTTTTCCTTCTAGAGAAGCTAATACTCTTAGGTTTTCAAATACTTTTTTCGTTGTTAGTTTTTTTGAGAATAAAGTTCTTTGCATCTTTGTTTTAATTAAAGACTCTGCTACCAACCCTAAGTCTCCTGTTTTTCTCCATAGGTTTTCCACTTCTTTTTTTGATGAACCTGTTGACGAAGAAATAGCTTTCATCATTAATTGGGTTGAGAAACCTATTTTTCTTTCATCCCATAAAGGAAATATTAAGCCTTGTA
>DAISWR010000041.1:1790-5633 GCA_036826255.1 Nanobdellota archaeon
ATATCTATGAAACAAAGTTGGATTTCTCAGGCCCCTGTTTTATTAGTAGTTTGCAGTGATAAGACCATGTTAAAATCTTATTATGGTGAGAAAGCAGATAAATATTGTATTCAGAATGTTGTTGCAGCAGTTGAAAATATGTTAATAAGGGCAAATTCTTTAGGTGTTAGTAGTTGTTGGGTAGATACTTTTGAAAATAATGCTCTTAAAAGGCACTTGAAGATCCCAGATGAAATAACTCCTGAGATTATTATAACCTTGGGTTATAGCGATGAAAAATCTTTAGCCCATTTAAAAACCGACTTAAATAAAATCGTCTATTTTGATTCGTGGGGAAAATTTGATAGAAAAGTTAAATTAATTAATGAGCTAAAGAAGCAGATTAAAGAAAAGATAAAAATAAGAAAGAAAACTAAAGGAAGTAAAACTTCAAAATAGTAATGTCGATATATAAACTAAATAATAATAACCTTTATATATGGGTTATGATTAGTCTTCAGTAGTAGCTTAAAGGGGTGATTAAAAAATACAGAGCGTACTTTGTTCTGTGTCTACTCTTTTATGTTGACCACATAAGCTAAGAATAACATGGGGAAGGTGCGATAGATGATTATAAAAGAGGAATTTTTAAATAAACTAAGACAGTTCTTCCATTTAAATTTATATGAAGCTAGAATTTGGACAGCTTTATTGTCTAGGGGTGTTAGTACAGCAGGAGAGTTAAGTGATATTGGTGATGTACCAAGATCAAGAGCATACGATGTTCTGGAAAGTTTAGAGAAAAAAGGCTTTGTTGTTATGAAATTAGGGAAGCCTATTAAATATACAGCTGTTGAGCCTAGCGAGGTTGTTGAAAGGGTTAAAAAATTAATTGGCATAGAGGCAGCCGATGATGTTAAGAAATTAGATGATTTAAGAGGCACTGATGTTTTAAAGGAATTAAATGTATTGCATTCACAAGGAATTCAGTATGTCGAGCCAAGTGATTTAAGCGGAGCATTTAGAGGAAGGCACAATATCTACACACATATGGAGACTATGCTTAAAAATGCTCAAAAAAGTGTTTCTATAATCACTACTGCTAAAGGCTTGGTTAGAAAGGTAGAAGCATTAAAACCTGAATTGGAAAGAGCTTTTAAAAAAGGGGTTAAGATAAGAATCGCAGCCCCAATAAATAAAGAGAGTCAAAATGCTTTTAAGGACTTAAGTAAAATAGCAGAGCTTAAAAATTTAAAGAATGTTAAAGCAAGATTTTGCTTAATTGATGGTAAAGAATTAATCTTTATGGTTTTGGATGATGAAGAAGTGCATCCAAGTTATGATCTAGGTGTTTGGGTTAATACACCATACTTCACCACAGCTATGCAAGATATGTATGACATGGTTTGGTCTGGATTACAAAAAGCTTCTTTTAAGAAATAATTTTTTTATAAAGAAACTAAAATTTTTTCTCCATCTATTTTTACTTTATAAGAAGCAACTTTTATATTATCTGCTACAGGACATATCCCTGTTTTAACATCAAATTCCCAAGCATGTAGAGGGCAAGTTACTATTGATCCTGATAAATCACCTTCTCCTAAACTTCCTCCCATATGTGGGCAGGTGTTATTAATTGCATAAAAGTTTCCATTTATGTTAAATATTGCTACTTTAGTTCTTTTTACATCAAATACTCTTCCATGCCCATCTAGAATCTTATCCTTTGTTGTAACCTCAATAAAATTTTCTGCCATTATAAAGACGGGTTGATAGGGTTTAAATATTTTCCTCTTTTTCCTCAGAAATATCTTCTGTGAGATCATCAAAAAATTGGTCTAACTGTTTATTGGCTTTGAACTCTTTCCAATTTATTCCGTACACCATAATCTCTTTATCTTTTAGGTATATGTGGTTTATAAACAAATTGAGTTTGTAAATTATATCTTTCAGAACCGAAATTTCTTTTAGAAACATAACACAGTAGTAAAAATCTCTCGACTATGAAGTATATTTACTATATAATAGATACGGTTATAAATGAAAAAGCTGACTAAAAGTTTTAGGTAATAGTTTAAAAATTTAACAAAGATAATACTCCCTGTCTTTTCTTTGCTGTTCATCTAGTTGAGAATGTGGTTTGTTTATTCTTGGTCTAAAAGTTGCTTTATCTTTTCTATAAGTAATATCTAAATTTTTTAAAACCCTATTCATCCCTTCTTTCTTTGTTAGAGGACCAATCATTCGCCCTTCTTTGCCTGGAATACCCTCAAAAACTAACATTGAATCAGCAATGTAATCAATGAGTTGTATGTCGTGATCAACAACAATAGTGGATACTTCTTTTTTTAAAGTAAATTCTTTTATAACCTCAGCTACTTTTAATCTGTCTTCTGTATCAATAAAAGCAGATGGCTCATCAAAAGCCATGATTTTACTATCTTTGGACAAGGTTGAAGCAATATAGAATTTTTGTAATTCTCCACCAGATAAAAACTTAATTTCATTTTGTAATATTGGTTTTAAATTAAGCTTTTCTAAAATATTTTGTTGATACCATCCTGAATTAAATAGTGGACCAGCTAACTTTTTTAGATTTTCTTCTATTGTACCATCTATAATGTTTATGTACTGGGGTTTGTAGGCGATTGGTAAAGATTCTATTTTTTTCTTATCCGGCTTTTCTATCCCAGCCAAAATTTTTAAGAAAGTAGTTTTACCTAGTGCATTAGAGCCCATTATAGCTAATACCTGGGATTTTTTTAATTCTCCTTGGTTAACCTTTAATTTAAATTGGTCATAGGTTTTTTCAAATTCTGGAAATGAAGTTATAACGGGCGTTTTCCCAGATTCTATGTTAGGTATCATAAAGTTAATCTTATAGTCTCTAAATCTAATATTTTCATCTGGCAGATAACCATCAAGATACTCATTTATCCCTCTCCTAACACTCTTTGATTGAGAGAAAATTCCGTAGCAAGCATGTTCTCCGTATGCTACTTGTATTTCATCAGAAATATAATCTAATGTAGCAAGATCATGTTCTACTACCAGCGTAGATACCTTTTTGGCAAATTCCCTGATCAGTTTAGCAACTTTTATTCTATATGTGATGTCAAGAAAAGAAGCAGGTTCGTCTAAATAGATTACATCTGAATTTCTTATAAGACATGATATTATAGCTAATCTTTGGAGTTCCCCCCCAGAGATCTTTGAGATATCTTTGTTTTTAATCCCATCAAGATCAAGTTCTTTTAAAAGTTCTTTACCCATGTTTTTTTCATCATGTTTTTCTAATAAATCAATAACCTTCCCCTTGTATATTTGAGGTATTAATTCTACTCTTTGAGGTTTGTAAGCTATTTTTATTTTATTATTAAACAATTTTTTAAAATAATCTTTTAAATGTGTTTTTGAAAAATAATTAAAGATATCTTCTTCTTTAGCTTCAGATTTAAAATTTCCTAAGTTAGGCCTTAATGTACCAGAAAGAATATTTAGGGCAGTTGATTTACCAATCCCATTCCTCCCTATTACGCCTACAATACTCTTTTCTTTAATTAATGGTAGAGAGTATAACTCAAAAGCGTTTTGTCCATATCTATTCAATGGATCTTGATTAAGCTTTTGAGGAAGATTTACAATGTGTATAGCCTGGAAGGGGCATTTGTTGGCAGATATCCTGTGTATTTCAGAAACTACTTCATCATATATCTCTGCTTTTCCATGGGGTCCAATATGAAAACCCTCTCCTCCTGACCTGTTTACAGGATCGTACTTCATGCATTCATGCTGGCATTTATCAGGATGACATTTGGTTCTTTCTATTATTGCCGCTACTTTCCTCGCCATATTATTCCTTTT
>DAISWR010000042.1:0-5507 GCA_036826255.1 Nanobdellota archaeon
GCTGTTAAAAATGTCTCAATCTGCAAATATTTTAAAGGTATTAAAAAACCAGATATTGTTTTATGTGGTTATGATAGTGTGTAGAAAACTTTATAAATATTATATTAATATCATGTTAATATGGTACAGGCAATAATAAACATTAGCAAGAATGCAAATCATATATTAAACATAGTAAAAGCAAAGCATAATTTGAAAGACAAGTCAGAAGCAATAGAACTAGTAACTATGGGCTATGGAGAAGAACTTCTAGAACCTGAGTTAAGGCCTGAATATATTGAAAAAATAAAGAGAATTGAGAAAGAAGGTTATGGTGAAACTTTTAGATCTATAGAAGAATTGAGAAAGAAAATAGAGTCGGGTTAAAATGGCTCGTCCTTATAAATTAAGCAAAAATCTAGAAAAAACATTAGAGAAAATTTCAAAAAAAGATAAAGATGCTTATGGGCAGATTCTGAATAAAATTAAAGAAATTATTAATTGTGATGATCCTGAGCATTATAAGAACCTGAGGAATCCATTACAATTATTTAAAAGTGTACATATTAAAAAATCTTTTGTGCTTGTGTTTTCTTATGATAAACAAAAAGATTTCATTTATTTTACTGATTATGACCATCATGACAATATTTACAAAAAAAGTTAATCCCTTGGACTTTTAACGTTTTTAATTAAATTTATTCTCCAGCCATTATATCTTTTATAGACAGCATCCCAATTTGGGCCTCTTTTGATTATAAATAGGGGGTATTTTGTAACTTCTATTGGTTTATCTGAAATAGATAATATCCATAAAATAGTGTTTTCTTCTTCTAAGTAGCTTATTGCCTTGGAAATCCTGCATGAACAGCATTCTATGGCAATTTTATTTCCGGAAGTATCTTCTGCTAGAGCATCAACTATTCCGCCAGGGAAATTTTTTTCATAGCCTATAAATCTGTAACCTTTCTTATCTGAGACTCTTTTTGCCAGTGCTTTGTAATATTGCTGAGGTCCATTTATTTCGTCTATTTCTTTTTTAGGAATTTTTACAGCATCTATTTCTTTTTTCTCTACTATTATTGCATTATTATCTATGAATTCTGCAACATCTATTGCACTTTGATAATCGTTATATCTTTCATCTCCTTGTTGAAATATGTCCTGCACCATTTCTATTGTCTTGACAGATATTGTGTCTTTCATTCTTCTTCCAAATCATCCAATAAATTTCCAACTCCTTTAAATTGCTCAGCAGATAGATTAACATAAGTTTTTGTTGTTTCCAAATTAGAATGACCCATCATTCCCTGCACCCTTACAATGTTTATTCCTTTTTCAACTAAATGAGTTCCAAAAGCATGTCTAAATATATGGGAATGGACCCTTTTTGTTATTCCTGCTTTTTCTGCTAGTTTTTTTATGATAATCTGAAAAGATCTAGTAGTGTAAGGTGTTCCATTTGTTTTTGAAAATATGAATTTTGAAGGTAGTTTTTTAGTTTTGAGATAAGCTTCAATATTGTTTACTAATGGTGTGTTTAATTGAATTGCCCTATCTTTGTTTCCTTTTCCAGACCTAATAATGCCAACCATTCTAGAGGTATCTAAGTCTTCTAATTTTAGGTTTGTAGCTTCGGAAACCCTTAAACCACAGGAATACATTATTTGAACTATTAATTTATCTCTTAGGCTATCGGCTACATCAATTATTTTTTTTACTTCTTGTTTTGTTAAGACTCCTGGAAGTTTTTTGCCTACTTTCTTAACCCTTATCTTACTAATAGGATATTTTTCTAACATTTTCTCATAATAGAAAGAAATTGCTGATCTCACGATGTTTAAACTTGAGCCGGAATAGTTTTTTTCTAAAGTTAAATATTCTAAGAATTGCTTAATATCTTTAAACTGAATTCTTGAATGAAGTTTTCCAGTAAATTTGAATAGTTCTTTAAGATATAGTTGATAAGAGCTAATGGTTCTAGGACTAAGCCCTAACAATTTTAATTCTCTTTCTACTTTTTCTATCACCTCATCATTTTTCATCTAATTAGCATTAGACGAATTAGTTTATATAGTTTATGTACAAGCCTTGTAGTGGCAAAATTTGAATTTGAATGTAATACTTGGTGGAAATATTACGTTTTAGGCATGTTTTGGGACATTTTACCTAAGAGATTAGGAAGAGTATTACATTTTTAGAATGATTTTAATTAAAATAAAAGTTTTAGTTTTTGCTTAAAAGTTTTATTCTCCTAATCTGGATGCTAAATGCTCATAAAAATGGCTAGAATTCCAAGGTCTGTCCCTATAACGATCTTGATGTAATTCTCTTTCTGAAACCATTGTAGTCCGCTCTGCAACTTCATCTTCATATAAAGTAAGCTCATCAGAAGGGGGAGATATACCTGATATTGCATATATAATTTGGGTAAGATAATGATCATAATCTCCAAAAGTTTGACCCAATTTTGTTGGAGGATGTTTATAAGTCCCTACTACTGCCATTGCAATCCTTAAATCTGAAAAAACAGCTAATGTTTCTAGGGCTTGTCTTTGATTAATGCCCATATCTGTCAAAACAGCCACATTATCTAAGGAAATATCTTGATGGTTTATTTTTTCTACCATTTAACTAACAAATATACACTTAACTAACAAATATACACTTATTTTTAAATTTTTTGGTTGAATAAATATTTTAAGAATTGCTTAGAATTTTTATGTGTGAACTCCTTTTATTAAGAGATAAGGGTTATAATCTTGGCAATATTGATTCCCCCAATCCCGTTTGCAGCCTGAACAGAATTTATATTTATCATGATCTCCTATTTCCATTAGTCTTTGAAGTTGTTCTTGAGAAAGTTGATTAAGCCCTAAAATATGATTTAAACAGATTTCAGATACTCTTGGATAGCCGTCATCATTTATCGCCACTTCTTCCAAAGTTTCCGTCATTATTTTAATGGAAAGTGAAACAAGTATATAAAATTAATTGAAATAAGTTAACCTATTTCAATATTTAATTTGTTATTTTTATTTTTTAAGATTGATTTGGCTAACTTTTGACCTTTTTTCGTTGTTTTTGCCACAGTTTCCCTACCAACTTTCTTCTTTGAAACTAGATTATATTCGGTTAAGAGGTCTAAATATTCTGATAATGTGGTTCTTACAGCAGTATAGTCCTTTGCGGGGTATAGGTATTTAGCTAACGATTTGAAAGAGATGGGACTGTTAAATTGAGATTGTAGTTGATATAAGGCTGCTAGGATAGTTTGTTGTGTATGGGTTAATTCATGATCCACCCTCACTGCTTCTTCTTTGAGTTCCACTTCATCTTCTTCTGATTCTGCTATTTGTTTTGGAGCTTCCCTAGGTTGTAAGGCATAAAATAATTTTGTTTCCAATAAGTGAATTTTATGTTCTAATTCTAAGAATTTTTGGTCTTTATTTTTAAGATGTACATGGATATTTGAGATATCGTCTTTGATATTTGAGAAAGAATGTGCTAGGTGAAGATGTAAATTATTCAAATGATCTTTAATTTCTTTTTTTACATGATTTCCTATCAACCACTTTAACATGTTCTTTATAGATACTTTCTTATTTATATATTTTTCGACGGTAAAATATATGTCGACGACTTGTCGACGACTGTCGTAGGAAGTGTCGTAGACGTCTACGACGTCCGTAGGAAGGTATTTAATACTTGGCCTTTGAAAGAATTATCCTATAAACGTTCTATAGTTTCTATAGATTGTTCCTACAAAGTTCGTCGAATAGTAATTCTTTAAAAGTTCGTGATAAATGACAAAGTGAGTGATAATATAGGGGCACTAATAATAAAAAAGAATGTATGAAGAGAGATTATATAGTGAATAGTTCTGATAAATAACAAAAGTGAGTGGTATTCTTGGTTATTTCCTCATAATAAAAGTTATTTTATTAAAAAAAGAGAGCTATTTGGGCTTAGAATTGGTCAGAAAGGTTCCTTTGGAGAGGATCTAGATGATAATACATATTTGTGAGGGCTTTTTTGAGGTCTAATTTCCTAAATTCCGGCAAAAGTGAGAGGTTGACTATACGGTTATTGATCTTTTTCTTTGTTATGGGGATATTCTTCTCGAATAATTTAGTTACATATGCCCTTATACAGCCTTCCGAGAGGTTTAGACGCTTCGCTATATCGGTAAACCTTACAAACTCTAATTCCTCCTCTAGTTGGTAAATTGTTAAAAAAGTGAGGAACTCCTTCTTTGTGAGGGCTTGAAATTGAGCTTTTATTGAGTCTTGTAAGTCTTTTGCCTCTTCTAACCTCTCAATTGTCGAGTGCTTGCTTGCTTGCTTGCTTGCTTGCTTGCTTAAGACCCCTTCATTTCCTATGGAACTTTCCACAGCTAAAGCTGGTTGTTTTGTGCTTATTTTCTCTAAAAAAGGTATAATTTTACTTAATTCCTCTTTTAAAGACGAAATTTTGCTTTTTACATCAAAAATATTATTTTTTAAGCTTAAAATATCATTATCTACTCTATTTATATCTTCTTTTGCTTTTTTAAAAGCATTTCTTACGTTTTCCTTGAAAGTGGGGTCATTTTCTACCATTTTGAGTGCTTAACGAGTGCTTAATTGCTTGCTTAATGCTTGCTTAATGCTTGCTTAATGCTTAGAATATTAATATTTTATTGTTCACGAATATCCTAATTTCCTTATGGGTTTCCTAATATCCTTAAACCCTAGTATTTTGCCTATTTGGAGGCTGTAAACCACAAATTATTTAAAGAAAAATAGTTAAACCAAGATTATTAAAATAACATAGCGAGGTGAAATAATGACAGATTTGGTTGTTGTAAGATCGAAAATAAAGGACCATGCAGAAGGTTGCAACGTCTCTGGTGATTTTGCAAATGCACTTAACGATGAAGTTGCTAATTTGATAAGGAAAGCAGCTCAAAGAGCAAAAGCAAATAACAGAAAAACAGTATCTTCTAGGGATCTTTAAGATTCCTTCTTTTTTATTTTAGAATTAACCTATATAATCTTTAGCGTTATCTGAGATTTTTGTTTCTTGTCTTCTAACAACTGTTGGAATAGGTAGATGAGGAGGCAAATTCAAATCCTGAGCTAAAGTTAATGCTTTTATCGTGGATTTTATTATCGCCGTGTTGATTAAATGTGCTGTGATATCCGCATCCATCTTCTTTTCTTTTTTCCATTTGGATACGATTTCTTTTATCTTCTTTTCATCATCAAGATAGAGGATATGCCCTTTAATCAGAACTTCACCAATCTTTGGCTGATAGTCCACAATATATTCAAAAGAAAACTTTAACCCTTGTTTTTTAGTTTTCTCACCTAAATTAAGAGGCTCTTCCTTAATATCATCTATTGTAATATTATGGGTGGCTTTCATTCCTTTCTGTAATGGGGCTTTCCTTTCTACACTTAACTTGTCAAAATTAAAACCTACAATTGGCATGATATTTTTTAAGAATGGGGGGTTTTTAAAGTTTATTATAGTGATTTACATAG
>DAISWR010000043.1:0-5467 GCA_036826255.1 Nanobdellota archaeon
AGATGCAGGAGACAGGATTCGAACCTGTGTAGGCACTAAGCCAATACGTCTTGAGCGTATCCCGTTTGACCGCTCCGGCACTCCTGCATGAAGAGTATTTTGAAAAGTTCTTTATTTAAATATTCCCACTAAAACCAGTTGATGCATTAAGATACGAGTAAGAATTATTGCGCTGCTATCAGGGTATCTGTCATTCCAATCTCCTTAATTGACCTAATCTTCTCTGTTATAAATTTCTGCAAATCCAAGAGATTATCAACATCTACTCTAGCAATCATGTCAAATTCTCCATAGATCATATGAACATTTTTAACAGGCTTTAGCTCTAGCAATTTATCCCCCACAAATCTTTCACTTCCTTTTTTAACAGTCATTAATAAAAAGGCTAACATTCACACCACCACATCTGCTACTTCAAATGATTTAATCTGGCCAATACCGTCTATTGCTTTTAATCTATTAATACAAACATTTAGTTCTTGCTTATCGCTGCACTTTACCTTAGCTATGATATCATATTCTCCAAATAGAATATAAGCTTCGTCAACATCATGAGATTTTTTCAAAGTTTTAAGAATATCCATCTCTCTACCAACTTCTACATTTAAAAATAAATAAGCTTCTTGCATAATACCCCCATAACTAATTAAGACCTATTGAAATTTAAACCTTCCTATTTTTTTAACTAGCCTTTGCTTTGTTAGCATAGAATTCGGTATAAAGATAGTATCTCCATTTTTAGTCTTTATTCTTGTTTCTATTATACTAATATGTTCTATAATCCCCTCGATGCCATCAACTTGGATTTTATCTCCGTCTTTTAAGCCTCTTCGTTGATGTATAAACAATCCGCTTACCAAATTTGGGATAAAGTCTTTAAATGCCAATATGACGAAAACAACTATGATTGCTAAAAAGAGTCCTAGAATTATATTTAGTACAGTTGTGGTTAATCCAATTTGGTCTAAAGCAAATATCACCGTAACAAAATAGATAAGGTATTTGAATATAGAAGCAATAATCTCTTCGAGAGGAACTTTAACACCAGCTTCCTCTTTCAAAATCTTATTTATCTCTACCTCACTTAAAACTTTTTGTATTAATTTTCCAATAAATCTTCCTATGACTATACCTAAAAGGAGTATGACTATTGCAGCTATCAAGTTTATTGACAGCGTTGATACTTTACTAGTAAGGTTTTCTAATACCATCTTTCTTAAATTCAAGAACTTACTTTAAATAACTTACGAAAACATGAGCTGTAAAGTTAGCATTAAGTAGAGGGTGGCGTAGAAGGGGTCGTAGGAAATACAAGCGTGGTCAATGTCGGTCGCAAGGGCACTATTCTAAGAGGTTTAACAGCAAAAGGGTCATATCTCTTAGAATAGTCACAAACAACTAATCCGACTTTGTCCAAATAGTCTGGTGGAGATTTCTTACCAGAGAAGAGCTCTATCCCCTCTTCAAGTTCACTATTCCAGTAAATAGGAACCTGAAATTTTATCCCAGATCTTTCTTGGAGCTCTCTTAACTCGCAATCAATTCTTTCACTTAATCCTATTGGGAATCCTATAAGATCTAGAGGAAGATCTCTAAAAATATCAAAGCATATGAAGGCTATATCTATGTCAGAGCTTGGTCTATAATCACCGCGGGCTACGGAGCCGTATAAAATTAACTTTTCTACTTCCGGAAACCTTTTCAACTTTCTGATTCCTTTTTCAGCTAACTTTCGGTGTATCTCTCTTCCGTGCATGCCGCATCAAATTATTACCCTATATTTAAATCCTATGGAAACTATTAAATTTAAGATAAAAAGTGACTATAAAGGAGTTGCAATAATTCTGAATAAATTTGCTTCTTACTAGATGTTTGCTTTGCAGCTTAAGAAAACATTAATAAATCATCATAGCTTAAGATTAAAAATGCCAATCAATGCTACTCCAGAATATCAAAAAGCAGAGCAGGCTTATACATCAGCTAGAACTGTAGAAGATAGGTTAAAGGCTCTAAAAAATATGCTTACCTTAGCGCCTAAACATAAGGGTAGTGAGAAGCTAGTAGCTGGCATAAAAACAAAGATATCTAAATTAAAGGGATTATTAGAAAAAGAAAAAAAGCAAAAAAAAGGGAAGGGTAAAAAAACTTCTATAAAGAAAGAAGGGGCAGCGCAAGTAACTTTAGTAGGGACAACGAACACAGGAAAATCTACTTTACTAAACAAATTAACAGGAGCAAAGGTTTACATAGCTCCTTATCCTTTTACAACAAAAAAACCAGAAGTGGGAATTCTAGACCATAAAGGGATAAAATTGCAGATAATAGAGATCCCTTCTATAGTAGAAAATTTTATGGAAACAGAGCAAGGACCTTCTTTTTTAAATATTATAAACCAAGCTGATTTAATTGTTATTTTTTTTAATAATCCAAAAGAAAAAGGTTTGCTTGATAAGGAATTATCAGACATAACTGTTAAGAAGATAATATTTGATAAATTAGAAAACTTTGATGAGAAAATATGGAGAGCATTGGATTTAATAAAGGTTTATACAAAACAACCAGGTAAAAAACCAGATTACCCACCTATAGCATTAAAAAAAGAATCTGCAGTTAGGGATTTAGCACTTCACATTCATAAAGACTTTATTAAAAAATTCAGATTTGCAAGAATCTGGGGTAGCTCGGCAAGGTTCCCAGGACAAGAAGTTGGTTTAAATCACAGGCTATATGATGACGATATAGTTGAGTTGCATATGGAGTAAGAAAGTCTTAGTTTAGAAATCTTTAAGAATTAGAACATAGCCTTTAAGTTATGCTTATTAGGTATATTGATCTTAAGAAATTAGATGATATAGAATCTTCTGTTTTACAAAATTTAGTAGAAGAGTATGCTGAGAAATTAGATAGGAAACTTCATCCTGATGCAGTTCTGGTTGTTCAAGTAAGAAAACATGATATAGAAGGCTCTAGAAGCAAGTATTCTTTTCATACAAGAATTGAGGCGCCAGATATTCTATTTACAGCTGAAGAGTATGACTGGGATTTAAAAAAAGCTGTTCATAAAGTGATGCAGAATATAGAAAATAGATTCCAGCATAAGTTTAAGCTAAAAGGAAGTAAAGCATCTAAACTGCCTCACAAACAGAAATGAAACAGGTTATTTTAGTTAGAGTAGATTTAAAGATGAAAGGGGGTAAGTTAGCAAGCCAATGCGCTCATGGATCTGTTGAGGCAGCTGTTATGTCTGACAGAGATACTTTAGAAAGGTGGAGAAAAGAAGGTATGAAGAAAGTTATCTTAAAGGTTTCTGATTTAAATGAATTAAAGGACTATCAGAAAAAAGCTAACAATGCTAAGCTCAAAACAGCTTTAATAACAGACGCTGGAAGAACATTCTTTAAAACACCAACTATAACTTGTTTAGCAATAGGGCCTGACGAAGAGTCTAAAGTAGATAAGGTAACTGGCAAACTTAAAATGTTATAACTTAATAGTGACTAAAATAGAAAGGTTTATAAGAAGGGATATTATAAAAAACATATGATAAACACAGAAACTTTGATGGAAGATATAGAGATAAAATCTGTACCTAGATCGATTAATCAAAGTTTAATTAAGGCATATCAGCTAGTAAGAAGTTTTTCTATTATGCCAAGTAATACTTCAGAACAAAAAAGACTAATTATGAAATATTATAAACACAGATTAAACCACAAACTATTATCTGAAATAGATAAACCACAGATATATCGTGTAGCAGAAAGACTATATTCCCAAGCCCATCATAAAATAGAGCAATTATCGCCTCAAGAAAAAAGTGCATTAGATACTTTTCTTGAATACGAAAAAGCAAAATCTCTAGGAGAGGATAATAAAGCTGAAGAATCAGAAGAAAGAATTTGCATCCAACTAGAGGATGAGGATAATGAATCTTTGCTTGTGCAAGAAGTTCAAAGAGCGCTATTTCCTAAAGATTAAAATAATATCTTCTTTATTTACCTTACCAAAATGTTTATAAAACCATACTTTAATTCCATACTTGGGCGACCATAGAAGCGTGGTTCCACCCGATCCCATTTCGAACTCGGAAGTTAAGCACGCTGTCGTTTCGGACTGTACTGGTCTCATGATTGGGAACTCCGAATTGTTGCCCGCCTTATAAAATAAAGTTTCTCGCTAAATGTACAATCCAAAAAAGCTTGCTTTAGAAAGGATAGAAATCTTGTTTAAAGAAGCAGAATCAAACCTTAAAAAACATCCAGAAAGGTCTCATAAATATGTCAAACTAGCTAGAAAGATAGCTATGAAGTTCAATTTGAGAATTCCTCACCAATTAAAAAGAAAATTCTGCAAGCATTGTTGCAAATATCTAAAACCTGGAGTTAATTCCAAAGTAAGAATTCACAAATCAAGAATAATAATCTACTGTAAAGAATGTAGAAAATATACCAGAATTCCTTTAAAAATAAAAAAATAAAAATAATAATAGAATTAGTTATTCCTTAATAGTCTTCATCTTCTTCTTCATCGTCATCATCATCTTCGTCAGCATCATCTTCAACTACTTTTTTAGGTAAATCTTTTTTCATTTTTCCTCCCCCAAGGTTTTTATTAACCCTAAGATTTACATCCGAACATCGGGTCTTGGTATTTAAACCTATCTATTTAAAAGAAAAGGCTCTATTTAAAAAGAATCCTCTCTTTTTCTTAGGATAATAGCTATGATATAATTCTTGCCATTCTTTCTTAAACCAGAGCTTTTCTTTAATTAAATCTTCTCCAAATCCTCTCTTCTTTAATTCTTTTTCAACAACCCCTCCTTTATGAGGATATTTGTATTTCTGCTCTAAAGGGCTTTGGAAACCATGAGCATAATGAGCTATCTCATGCGCAATCGTTAAGTTAATAATATATTCCGGAACTCTTTCATCCTGAAATAAGCTATTAACAGCTATCCAAGTATTTTTACTAGGTGTTTGTTGTATATGCCCGAATTTATTTTTCCATCTTCCTTTAAATACAATAAGAACTTTATTTGGTTTATTTATCTCTGGAAAATATTCAGTCCATATAGCTTCAAATCTACTCCTTAACCATTCATAATCTCTCATAAAAATAAAAAGCTTAATTAAAAAGTTAACTCTTTTTAAATTCAGCTACTGTATCTATTAAATCAACTTGGCCTAAAAACATTGCCCTGCAACAATATCTTTCCAACTTTAAACTATCTAAAATGTTTTTTTTATTTTCCCCTTTATCTAATCTTTCCTTGTACTCCTTATACAAGTGTGCTATCGGTTTTCCACAACTGAAACAACGGATTGGTATAATCATCTTAATTAACCTCCTTATCTATAGCTTTTTTGTCGTTTAGCCCTAGCTTTAGAATCACCAGGTTTTCTGACTTCCTTTCTTCTAACATCAGCTATCAAAAGATGTCTGTCATAATCTAAAAAATTCTTTTTTA
>DAISWR010000044.1:0-5313 GCA_036826255.1 Nanobdellota archaeon
TAATGCCTTTTAGAGCTTCTGAAACTGTTTTTTCTAAGTATAAAGGAGTAATCGAGAGATCTTTCATCCTATCTTTGTTTAATTTAACTTCAACAGACGATTTTATTAGATTAATTGTGAATTCTGATGCTATCTCACTTAACATTGTTTCTTTAATCTGTGAAGCTATTTTTCTTACTTTATCAACCTCTTTTTTGTAGTCTTCTTTAAGATATATCTCCATTGTTGGCGTTGATATTGCTTTTCTGCCATCTAATATCTCGACTAATCTTGGCAATCCTAGAGTAACATTCATCTCTGCAACACCAGCGAAGTGGAACGTGTTTAATGTGTTGTGGGTTATTATTCCATCAAAGGTTGTGAACGTATGTAAATCAGGCACTGTAAGATCATAGACATATTTATGTCCATAACTAACATAATTAATAGATTCAATCTCATCCCAAATAACATCAGAATTATACATTGTGTTTAATATATTAAACTCCTTGGAAATATCTATATTTTTCTCTTTAGCAACTTCAGCAAATCTTGCCATATGTCTTAGTAAGGCTGTTCTGCCTATTTTCCGCCTTTTTGTTGCACTATTTACATATCTTGTTGGCAAGCCTAATTTTCTTGAAATATCAATCAAAATGTTATCAAAACCAGAAATCATATCTGTTAAGTCTTTGTAGTCTATTAATGTATTTCTAATTGCTAGTCTTGTTAATTCTTCCAAACTTTTCTTTTTATACTGAATATCAGAACCTATTTTGTTTAAGAATATGGGTGCATATTTGTATGGTATTATTAAGTAATCCTGCTTATGGTCTTTTGATTTAAATGCAAATATATTAAATCTTGTTAATAATAAGCTTATTCCATCTAACAACTCTTTAGAGTTTGATGAAGCCCTAATCATTCTCCTATTAACTGTGAAGTTGCCATCACCATCAAAATATCCTCTTAATAGTCCGGAAACAAATTCTTCTTTTGCACTATATGCAAACTCAGGCACTTTCTTATTGCTTGAGCCTTTACCGCATAAATTAATTATAAATCTTGACAACAGAGAAGAATTTACTTTTAAATCTCTGCTAGGAGCAAAGCCCCTATGGTGTAAATCTTCAATATAATCTAATCCTAAATTTTCAATGAATTTTTTAGCATTGTTAATATAATTATCATTTAAGTTAGAAATAGCGATATAATGATTATTAGCACAACCTTCTGCTAAGTAAGCTCCGATAAACCATCCAAAACTCCAGTCTAAATTAAATTCTTCTGGGATAAATTTAGTTGGTCTGTATTCTCTAGTAACCCTAAAACTATTTTTACTTGGGAAATCAATATAGTCTTTTGTCTTTAATTTTGTAATACAATGTTCAGGTAAATATTTCATGGATGGTATTCTGTCACCAATTTTTAGGTATTTTCCTGCAATAGAAACAATTTTGTTATTTTTTCTTGTTACAAAAGAATGAAAATCTGTAGCTGTAATAGTTCTCCCAGATTTTGTTTTAATTTTAATTAATTTTTCCGGCGCTTTAACTCTATTTAATTTAGAAACTTTTTTCCATTTTAATTTTTCATCTTTATCTAAAGCTAACACTAAAGTATCTTTATCGCCACAAAATTCGTAACCTTTAGCCTCAGCTTTCCGCTTTGTTAATTCTAATTTCTTATCAACAAACTCTCCAATTTTTTTTATTTTAATTTTGTTATCGGATTTTATTATTATCTTCTCATCGTATGAGCAACACATTTGCGTACTTGGTTCGCCAAAAGATTCTGCAGTTATAATGCCAATAGCTTCTCCCGGGCTGATCTTGGAATTCTCATATTTTTCAAGAACTTTCTTAAGAACTAATTCCAGTGATTTCTTTGGTAGATTCTGCAGTTCTGCCTCTTTTTCAATATCGTGCAATAGTTTCTTTGGTAGCTTGTCTTCGTATTCTTCAAATATTTTATCCATGTATCCCGCCTTTAACCTCTTTTATTATTTTCTTAACATTAATTGTTCCACCATAGGATTTTGATACATCTATTCCGTCTTCACCGTAAATGAACTGGACAATGTTTTCATTAGCATCTCTTACTGTGTCATCGTATTCTACTTTTAAGTCTTGCAAAGCATTTGATAATCTTCTATAAAGATAACCTGATTTAGGTGTTCTTAATGCTGTATCCATAAGTGAGTCCCTTCCTGTCATAGCAGCAAAGAAAAATTCTGAAGGTGTTAAACCATGTTTAAATCCATTTTTGATAAACCCTCTAGCTTCTGGGCTTAAGTCTCCTTTTTTGAATAATGATAATGTTCTCCCAACATAACCAACCTCAATTCTTTTTCCTCTTAATGCTTGCTGGCCTGCACATGCAGCCATCATAGTTAAGTTTAGTATTTTACCTCTTGCTCCAGATTTTGCCATGATCAAGGTATGATTATTTTCGTCTGTGTGTTGCTCAACAACATCTCCAATTGAATTTCTTACTTTATTTAATGTTTCTAGGATCTTTAGCTCTAATGTTTCTTCTATAGTTTTTCCAGGGAATGCTTCTAGTTTATTTTCTCTAAAGATTTTTATTAAATCAAAAACTTTGCCCTCAGCTTGTTTAATTAATCTGTCAATCTCATCAGTTGCTGGTTTTGGTAGGTCTGTATCTGAGATTGATGTTGTAAATCCTCTTCTTAATAATATTTCAATTCCTAATCTGGAAATATCAGCTAGAATATTAATAGCTCTTTCAGAACCATATTGGCTGTATAAATCTCTGATTAAGTCTCCAGAACCTTCTCCTATGCTGTTTATGTCAATAACGCCTTCTACAAGCTTTCCATCCCTGATTATCACTGGTTTTCCATCTTTTGAAACCCCAATAAAATTGAAATCTTTTGGTAGGAGTACTGAAAAAACTTCTTTTCCCGTCATATTATTTTTTAGTGAATGGATGTCATTAATGCCTACTGATGATAAGATGTGGGCTGCTCCTTCTTTAGTAAATTCCATCCCCTTTGTTAATAGGTATAATCCAGAAACAGAATCTTGGATAGCCGAGATTATGTTGAACCCTGATTTTGGAGTTATAATCTGGGATCTTGCCTCCATTAGGATTTCAGCTTCTGCCCTTGCTTCTTCATTTTGCGGTATATGTAGATTCATCTCATCTCCATCAAAATCAGCATTGTATGGAGTACAAACTGAAGGATTTAATCTAAATGATTTTCCAGGCAGGACTCTAACTCTATGACACATTATACTCATCCTGTGTAATGATGGCTGCCTGTTAAAGATAGAAATATCCCCATCTACTAGATGTCTCTCAACAATGAATCCTGGTTGGAGCTCTTCTAGAAGCTGCTCTTTTGTTTGATCTGTTATTTTTTTCTTTTTTCCATCTGGTCTTACAACATAATTAGCTCCTGGATGCACTTCAGGACCTTTTACAATTAATTCTTTTAACCTGTCTATGTTCCACTCTGTTACTTTTTCTGGTATTGTAAGCTCCATAGCTATTATTTTTGGAACTCCAACTTCATCAGGTTTTATTTTTGGATCTGGACTAATAACAGTTCTTGCAGAGAAATTAACCCTTTTACCAGCTAAATTATGCCTGAATCTCCCTTCTTTACTTTTTATTCTTTCTGATAACGTCTTTAAAGTTTGTCCTGACCTGTGTCTAGCAGGAGGCACTTGAGCTATTTCATTGTCAAAATAAGTTGTTATATGGTACTGCAGTAAGTCCCATAAGTCCTCCACTATAACTTCAGGAGCACCAGCATTTATATTTTCAAATAATCTCTGGTTGATTCTAACAATGTCTCCTAATTTATGCGTTAGATCATCTTCTGATCTTTCTCCAGATTCTAAGGTAATAGAAGGCCTCATTGTTACTGGAGGTATTAACATTAATGTTAATATCATCCATTCTGGTCTTGCAAACTCGTGATTTAGTCCTAGTAATGCAACATCCCCATCTGGGATTCTTTCTAACCTTGTTCTTATTTCTATTGGATCTAGTCTTTTGTCATTTTCAACGAAGGTAGATGGTTTTTCTAACTTAACTGTGTATTGTTTTGCTTTGCAATGTGGGCATTTTTTAACTTTTTTCATAGAAGCTAAAAGCTCACTTAGATGTTTTTTTCTTAATCCCCCGCTTTTACTTTTTCCCAAGGATTCTATATGATCTTTATGTAATTTTATTGACTCCTCAGATATTCGGGCCTTCCCACATTCTCCGCATGTTGATCTTAGTGCATCTAAAATTTGCTTTATGTATTTAATATGAATAATAGGTCTAGCTAAGTCAATATATCCAAAGTGACCATTACATTCTTTTAGTTTTGAACCGCATGTTTTACATCTAAATCCTGGATCAATAACCCCCAATCTTACATCCATTAATCCACCATCTACTGGATAACCTTCTTTATCATAAAGTTCTGCTGTAACAATTTTAGCTACCGCTATCTTCTTGATGTCTTTAGGCCCAAATAAACCAAAAGTTATACTCTTTATCTGCTTGTATATATAGCCATATTCCATTTTAGTATTTGCTTTTTAATGTTAGTCTAGGATATATCCCTAAACTTTTTATTTCATCTAATAATAGTTTAAAAGCATAAGATATTTCTATTGGAGTTATTTCTGTTCCTGATCCGCACTTAGTACAGAATTGTCTTTTTCTAAATGAATCATTAACAGCTAACATCCCACAGGCCTCGCATACATATAAAATAACTTTATCAGAGTCAAATCTTTCTTTTAATAGCAAGGAAGCTCCATGAGCTACTAAACAGTCTTTTTCCATTTCTCCAACCCTTAGTCCACCGCCTTTTGCTCTTCCTTCTATTGGTTGCCTTGTTAATAATTGGATTCTTCCTGATGCTCTTGCATGAATTTTGTTTGCTACCATATGCTGAAGTTTAAAGTAATACATGTTTCCTATGTATATCTGGACTTTGAATTTCTCTCCTGTAATGCCATTATACATTGTTTCTGTACCATTTTCTTTAAAGCCTAGAGTTAGCAATTCTTTTCTGATATCATCTTCTGATCTGCTGTCAAAAGAAGTTCCGTCAATAAAGTTTCCAGACAAAGCGCCTGTTTTCCCAGCAATTACCTCTAATAAATGATTTACAGTCATTCTAGGCGGTATTGAATGGGGTGAGAATATGAGATCTGGCTTTATGCCAGTTGATGTGAATGGCATATCAACCTCTGAAACAATCAAGCCAACTACGCCTTTTTGTCCATGACGTGATGCAAATTTATCTCCAACTTCTGGAATTCTCTGCGATCTTAATCTTACTTGTACAAATTTGTTGCCATC
>DAISWR010000045.1:0-5177 GCA_036826255.1 Nanobdellota archaeon
TCCTGGTGAGATTCTCCGTGTTGAATTGGATTAAACCGCACGCCGCACCCCTTGTGGTGCTCCCCCGCCAATTCCTTTAAGTTTCGGTCTTGCGACTATACTTCCCAGGCGGTGAGCTTAACATCTTCATTACGGCACTGCATTTTCACGAAGAAAATGCAGCACATAGCTCACAGCGTTTACAGCTAGGACTACTCGGGTATCTAATCCGTTTTGCTCCCCTAGCTTTCGTTCCTCACTGTCGGACCCGTACTGGATAGGTGCCTTCGCCGTAGATAGTCCTCCGAGGATTATAACATTTTACCGCTTCCCAAGGAATACTCCTACCCCCTTCCGGTCCCTAGTCTGGTAGTTTCCTTTGCACGACATAAAGTTAAGCTCTATGATTTCACAAAAGACTTACCAAACCAGCTACGAACGCTTTAGGCCAAATAAATGATCGCCACTAGTGACGCCGGTGTTACCGCGGCTGCTGGCACCGGTCTTACCCATCACTTATTCTCTAAGTTTTTTACACTTAAAAAAAGCCTGCTTTAAGCAAGCACTCGGGTTCCCCTTATCACACTTGCGTGCATTGTAAAGTTTTCCTAGCTGCTGCACCCCTTAGGGCTGGGACCAGTATCTCAGTGTCCCTCTCAGGGCTAGAACTTTCATTCCCCTTACGGATCTTAGGTTTGGTGGGCCTTTACCCCGCCAACAGCCTAATCCGCCACCAACTCATCCTTAGACACCGAAGTTTTCAAGAAAAATATATTCCAATATTCTTTCTATATCAGGTATTATCCTCAGTTTCCCAAGATTATCCCTGATCTAAGGGCAGATTATTGACGTGTTACTGAGCCTTGCGCCAAGCTCCGAAAAGCTTAGACTTGCATGCCTAATTGGAATCCCGATAGCAGCGACCTCCCGCAGGATCAACGGGAATTGACTGAATTAATCGCCACATTTATTTTACTTATGACTCATGCTTAAAATCTATTCAAGCACTCACTCAAAAAAGTTGAATATGATTCATAAATTTTTAGAAGAAGATATCATATATTTTCTATCTCCTCGCTTAACCATCCACAAATGTCTAATATTTAAAGCTTTCCTATGCAGCATTTCTCTTTCTCTTCTCTTTTCTCATCCTTTTTCTTTGCCACTTCCATCTCATCTGGCCTTTCTTCTTCCATCTTCTCGAGCTCCTTTTCATATTTTTACTATCAAGATTATATTTATAAATCTTTTCTAAGATTAAGCTGTTAAGTTAATGCATCCATTTGGAGGAAATTTTATAAATATTCAGCAAAGCAAAAAATCCACAGTAAGCGTACTGGCGTAATACTTTTTAAGAATTATATAAATTTACTTCGACTATTTTTTCCAATCCATTTAGATAAAATTTAAATTTTTCATCTTTAAGTTCTTCTGGAAATCTTGTATTTGCAACATCTATAGCTTTTTGAGCATTCTGACAACTTTCTTCAGCTATAACTCCTGCAGAAAATGTCTCATAAAGATATACCATCTCTCCATAAATATGCAAATATTCAATTACTTGTTCAGTAGTATATTCTGTCATAAAATTTATAACTCCTTTAGAACTTTATAAATTTATTGCTTATTGGGATTAACAACGATTAAGCGAGACAAACATCCATAATTAGAATATAGTAATAGAGTATTTACTTATTTTTTCCTTGACGTGTTTTTCTTTTAACAAATTATTAATGTGATCTTTTACTTTCCTGTTTTTATTAAGTAATCTAACATAATACCTATTATTCCTGACATAAGTTTTATGTTTCATGTATTTTCTTAAAAACTTTCTGCAACCGTCTTCTATAGCAAGAGGAGGTCCTTGATGTTCGCTATACTTGTCTAGAATTGTCTTCTTTAGTTTAAAATATATAGATGCTTTATTATCAAATTTAAACATGGAATCTTTAACATCAAATCTCTCTAAGTTTTTCTTTAAGTATTCGAATATTTTGAGACTTTTAGCGCCCATAACGTCTTTCTTATTCTTTTTCGGTATGACCTCAAGTATCAGGTTATATTTTTTAAAATCTAATTTCTTTTTATTAAAGTTAATTTTTTCCTTGCTCAAACTTATTAACCTATCAAATTTTTCTTTGCTCAAAGCTGCTGCCGCATTCCTGTTCTCCTGAACTGGATCTATTATAATCAAAGGGCTTTTCTTAGACTCGTTCAAATTATTGGCTGTACCATGATGTTCTATATCAATTACCTGCCCATCTTTCCATCTCCTAACGTTTTTTATCAAATTATTAAAGCTCTTGTAGTAAATAACCAGAATTTCTGCGATATAACCAGAAAAGCCCCTGATATAAGATTCTGCCCCATACAGATCATTTATCTTTAAGAAATATTTAAACTTCCTTATCTCATCCCTTACCTTTTCATTGCTGTTTTTTCTTATCCACAAAGCATGTAAAGGGCTTATGTCAGTTATGTTTTTTGCTTCACTAGCTTTTTTTATATCTAACACAGGTATTATTTCGAAGATAAAATTATTATAATTTATATTAAAATAATCTCTGCTTCCATGTATTAATTCTATTTTCTTAAATTTCTTCTTTAAGGCTTTTAATAATATTTTACTTAAATCTTTATTTTTATATTTTTTAGAATCAAACTTAACAAAGATATCAGCATCTACCTGATTTTTTAACCAGGTTCCTTTCGCTCCAGATCCACCAAGAACAACTTTGGCATCTTTAATATTAATATTATCTATAAAATCATTTACTTTATTTTTTAGCTCTAGTTCCTCTTTTCCATCTGGCTTTATTTTCTTTAAGATGTCCATACTAATCACCATACTAATCACTTAGCATCTTAATATATAAAGTTTAGGGAAATTTTTAGCGATTATTTTCTTAGAAAAATGGAAAGATCTAATGTGAATAAAAACTCTAAGCGATTATAACCTCAGAAATCTCCGAAGAGATTTCTGAGGAAAAAGAGGTGATTATAAAGTTCCAGGAAGACCGAAGTCTTCTGGAAACACACGGGGTGTTTTGGTGAGCATCGTTTGATGCTACTTTTTAGTAGGCATTACATATATATAAAGCTTTCGGTTAGTAACTCTTCTATAGTAGTAATAAGATAAGACCTCTATAATTTCTTGCTTTTTAAACCTTTCTTAGACGATAAAGATAGCTTATTTGTGTTATTACCTAAGGGCATAACAACAACCTAACTGCATTTACTCACTTTGGCGACAAAAAAACCTTCAGTGTCATTATCTTGTGGCCATATTCTTAAACAATTACGTACTTGCTTATCATAAATCTTTTCTTCAAACATTTCAATTGGTTTCCCTCTTTTAATGTCAATGTCAATTTTTTCAACTTTAACACCTCTGTTTTTAATTAAAAAATCAATTACTTCTTCATTTTCTTCAGGCTCTAAAGAACAAGTGGAGTAAACCAAAGTTCCTTTTTCTTTTAAAGAGTCTATTGCTGTTAAAATTAGTTGTCTTTGTATGCCGGCGCATTTTCTAACTGCATTTGGATTATACATTTCTATTGTTTCTAAGCTTTTTCTTATTATCCCAGTCCCAGAACAAGGAGCATCCAAGAGTATTTTATCATAATCCCCTTTAAACAACCTGCCTTGCATTAGATTTAGTATCGTATTGCTACATCCACATCTTTGCAGATTGATAGCTAAACTGTTTAATCTGCTAAACTTATTATCATTAGCAATTATCATACCCTTGTTTTCCATAAGCATACTTAATTGGGTTGTTTTACTCCCTGGAGAAGCACACATATCTAAGATTACTTCATCTTTAGGCTCTAAAACCTGGGCAGGAATCATTGAAGCAGCATCCTGGATATAGAAGTAACCTAGGCTGTGGTCTAATAAATTTCCCATAGCCTCTCCTTTAATGAAAAAACCTTCTTTGCACCATTTTATTTGCTCTAGGCTATAGCTACTTAGCCTTTCTTTTAACTCTCCAACAGATATCTTTAGCGTATTTACTCTTAGGCTTTTTCTTCTCTTCTTCAGACTATATTCTTTTAACTTTTCTATGTCAGTTAATTCACTGTATCTTTTCAGAAATTTTTCTTTGAATTGTTTCATTTTAGGTATGCGGTGGCCGGGATTTGAACCCGGGTTAGAGCGTTGGCAACGCTCCGTATTGGTCAATCTTTTTAAGAGATTTATAACCAGGCTATACTACCACCGCATTTTGAAAAAGTTAAATGGGCCCAGTGGGATTCGAACCCACGACCTCCACCTTTCCTAAAAAATTTGTAAGGGTGATGTCATAGCCACTAGACCATGGGCCCATAAGCAACTTATCAAAAAAGATTGTATTTAAATATTTCCTAAGTTAAACAAAGCTATGAAATATTTAGCATTTGGATGTTCGCATGGGAAATTGCCAAAAATAAAAACTAAAGATTTTGATGCTATATTTTATTTAGGGGATATTGTGGGTTATGAAAAAAAGAAAGAATTGCAAAGCGGTAGGAAAGTAGCAAAATATCTTAATTCCTTAAATAAAAAAACCTACATAATACCTGGAAACTGGGATAGCTACAAAACTAGATTCTGGAACGTGAAAAAAAATCATTACAAAGATTACATTATTAAAAATTTAAAAAACCTTAAAGACCTTCATCTTAAATCTGTAGAGAATAAAGAGCATGTAATCATTGGTTATGGTATTTACGAGCATCCTGAAATATGGGATGATGAACTTTACTGGCATCATATAAAAAAATTAAGCCGACTGTTTAGAAAAGCCAAAAGGAAGAAAAAACTTATTATTTTTATTACTCATAATCAACCTTATAACACCAAATTTAGTTATATAAGGGATAAGAAGTCTTTTTTAGAAGGGATACAAGTAGGCTCCAATGTTATTAAGGATATAATAAAAGAATTTAAACCAGCCCTTTGTATAGGCGCCCACATGCACGAACATTTTGGTAAATTAAAAGTTGGAAAAACTTTGTGCATTGCTACAGGATATGGTCTAAAAGGAAAAAAAGTCTTAATAAACGTTGATAAAAAAATAAGATCTATTAAATTTATTAGAAAATGAATAAGATAAAAAGGACTATATGTCCTAAATGCAAAGGCGTTAATACATTAATGTATTATGCTGCTGCTATTACTGGAACTTATAAATGCAAGAAATGCGAATATATCGG
>DAISWR010000046.1:0-5154 GCA_036826255.1 Nanobdellota archaeon
TTTTTATTTCTTTAACAAAGTCTTCAGCCATCTCCTTATATCTATCATACTCTCTTCCTGTTAATTCTTTTTTCTCTCTATAAATTATTTTCTTGGATAATAGATAAAGTTCTTGCAGAACATCTTTATATTTTCTTTTTATCTTTCCTGTTTTAACTAATCTTCTGTCAAATATCTCTGAAACATGATCAGGACTCGGTGGTATCTCTCCTTCACTCATTAAAGCTGCATGAGCTGAATCAATAACACTCCAATAAAGATTTATACCAGCATTAAGCAAGCTCTGTTTTGCTCTAAAAATGCTTGCAGGAGCCAGATTATAATAATTATAGACTGCTTCAGTAGTAGGCCTTATCCTCCCATCTGCTAATAAAACTTTTAATGGGTCAAAGAAGCCATTATCAATTAAAGAAATTCCGTCTCTTAAAATATTAATAGCTACTGGATCACCATTCCTTACGTATTCCCAGAAACTAGTTAATGTCATAGAGTGCACATGTAACCTGTCTGGGGCAACTTTAGCCATTACCTTCTCTGTTAGTATCCTGTATGTTTCTACTAATTCCTGGGTAAAGATAATCTTAACATCATCAAGAACAACCAAGATATCAATATCGTGGCTTCTTTGTTGTTTTCTAGCTGTGCTTCCAAATAGAATTAAAGCAGAAATAAAGTTTCCAAACTCATCATAAATCTGTTTTGCAAATGTTCTAGCTATTGCTAAGCCTTCTCTGCTATATTCACCATAGCTCGGGTTTTCCCTCTTTTCTACATCAAACTTCATTCTAACGGAACTCCGCTATACAATACCCATTCTTGTGGATCTGGAGTTGTTTCTCCAACTAAAAACCTGGGAGATTGTGTATGTGCGAAATATGACTTATGAACATCACCCCAAGTTCTTGTTAAGGTATCTGTTCTATATATAGGGCTGAATAAATCATGGACATGCTGCCAAGCTTCTGTTAATGCTTCATTTTCCCTTCCTTGTGGTTGTGCTCCTATCTCAGCTATAGACTTTCCCTTAAATCCTCCTTTCCTCATTCTTGATAGAAAGTCTTTAACAGGAACATTTCCTTCTCCAACACTTAAGTGCTCGTCCCCATAGCCAAAGTTATCTGATAAGTGAACATGGCCTATTATGCCCTCTTTATTCAGCTTATCTGCTTGATCTAATAACCACTTATGAAATTCTTCTTGATTCTGTACTATAGATTTGTTAGGGTCACCTTTCCAAAACTTCTGCCATAAGTTAGCATGAGCAATATCGAATGTAGCTTTTATATGGTCGCTGGCAATTCTTTTAGCTTCGCTTTCTGGCATTCTTCTTTCCTGCATTAATCTTTTTTTCATTGCTTCTCTTGCATCTAATATAATTTCTTTCATCTCTTCAGGATGATTGCCATAGCCCCATTCAGGAAATAAATTTTCTGGGGAAACAAAAACTGGATTTTGCAAGTGCTTTAGTTTTGTAGTATCATAAGCATATATAGCTGCTCTTGCTATTGCATCTGCGGATTTTTGAGTAGCATAAGACTTTATATCTTCTATTTGATTCAGTCCCTCTGATAATTTAGCTGCGTTCTTTCTAGATGAGATAGCAACTTCCCTACCATAGCTCATTCTTTTATCTGTATCCCTTAATGCATTTTTTAGATGTCCAATAGGGTCAACAGTTTCTGGTGGAAGAAATGGATCTCTGCTTGAGATTGTTTCCTTAAATGCTTCCCATTTATCAGGAGGAGTAACTTGTTTTAAGTATTCATAATGCTTTAATCTCTCATCTATTTTTTTTCTTTGCTCTAAAGCATCTTGGTAAACAATTTCATATTCATCTGCCTGTCCACTAGTATGCTCAATCTCTGATATGACTGTCTGCTTATAGAACTCCACCGCAGCCTTAGCCCTATCTTCTTCCTCTGGCATAAAATCTTTAAACCTAATCTTTTGTACCTGAATTTCCTTTGTTTCTGGATCAGTTTCATAGACTGGAATATTAATTTGCTTGCCACCAACCTCTTTAGTGATGTAAACTGGTTTGCTATTTTCCATTTTAAGCTTAGGTGTCCATACTTCTTCATCTTCAGAAACAGTCTTAAAGATTTGTCCAGACCTGTTATCAACTAAATAATGTATCTCTTTCTCTTTCTCTTTAGGATGAAACTCAAATTGAGGATATTGGGATAATGGCCTTGGGAACTCCCCCACATGAAAAACAACAGCCCCGCCTTCTGCAGTATCAGCAGCAAATTCAATAGCTCTTTTTATTTCGTGTAAATTTTGTTCTCTAACCTCATCGCTAAAGCCTCTTTCAGTTTGCCCAGACAATCCTGTAAATGCTACAGTAGCATGCGTTGATATGCTAACATCATTTATTTTACCCATTTGCCTTATATCTTGTCTTTGCTTGTTTCCAAACATCTCAGGAGTTGTTTGTCCTCCTGCCAAGTAACCTTTACCTTTTCCAGTAAACCCTAATTCAACATGGCTGGCTCCAGCAAATACTTTGCTTTTCATTCCCTGAACCAGATCACCAACACCATGGCTTACTCCTATATTAGAAGCCAAGCTATCTACATTGACATCACTTGTGCAGCATTCTGCTACCCTATCCATGTTATGCCAATAATCATTATTTAATTTCATTTAATATCTCTCTTCTTGTTGCCCTTTTCTTGTAGTTGTATAATCTTTCTTTTCATCACTGGTTGTAAAGCCTTCTTTGTACATTTTTATTTCATCTAAAAGATTTTTAACTCTATTAAAAGTTTGTGTTCCTTGCGAAGTGGTTGTAATTCTTTCCCTCAAGCCTTCTAATTTGCTTTCAGCTTCCTGTAAAAGAGCTTGTCCAGATGGCCTATAACCAGTTGCAATACCTTCCTTTATTTCTCTTAAGTCCCCATGTAATCTTTCCAGAACAGTATAGCCCTTAAAATCAGTCCCCATCTCTGTTCTATAGAGCTGTTTAGGCACTATGTCAAGCTTATTTTCTTCTTTAACAAACTCTTTTTCAATGCTTTCTTCTAAATTAGCTTTTCTGACTTCTGTATGCTCTTCTGGTATTACTAGCCTGAACTGTTGCTGTCTTATTTCGTTATCTTTACTCATTTCTTGACGGGTTACTTCTAGCTCTTTGATAACCTCTTCTCTGATTTTCTTATCCTTTATGTCCCCTAAAAAAGCTTCTAAAACTCTTATTCTATTCAAATGATGCAGCTCTTTAACTTCCTTCTTTAGCTTATTCCACTCTTTGGCAATAGTATTTTCTTTCTTTACCATGCTAACATACCGTGCGTTTTTTTCATAACATGATATACCACAAACAGGAGTTTTTTAGCCTCTGCCTCGGCTTTTTCTTTTTCAGAGCTTTTCCTCTCCCCTTTCTTAGCTTTAGGTAGTCTAATAAATGAAGTTAGTTCCATAAAACCTTCTCCAAGAGCTACAAAAGGCTCTGCTATGCTGATATATTCTTTTTCTTCTTTCTCTTCTCTTTTCTCATCCTTTTTCTTTGGAAATAACATTTTAAGTATAGCATTTCTTTCATCAGGTTCTTCTTTATACTCTTCTTTTCCAAACTTTTCCCCTGCTTTTTCCAGATATTCTTTTAATTCGTCGCCTAAAGCAGCCATAGTCTCATCTATGCTAGATAATAGTTCAAAATCTTCTTGGTCTATTTTTTTCTTATATTCCTCAATTTGGTCTTTTGTTAAAACATAAGCTTCAAAGCTTATTTCAGTTCTCCCCACGTGTATTGCTCCTCTTTGGTACTCTTCTTGATAAGCTAGTTGCGGCATAGCAACATACCTATATTTTACAACAACGCAAGGAATGTACTTTTCAGATTTTTTGTTATAGCCTAGCAGTTCCAGTTCTATCAAAGTTGAGTCAAAGGCGGATACTAATTCAGGAGCAGTAATTTGTCCTCTTCCTTCCAACCTCATAGCATTTCTTAAATAAGGCTTTATCCAGCCCATATACAGCTTCATAGTATTGTAATGCTGTCTTAGATACTTTAGGCTAAACTTGTTTCTTTGTATTAATTCAGAATGAGTATGTTTTTTCCATTTCATAAATTGATATAATTTCCTCTTTATAACTTCTCTTTGCTTTCTGTTTAAGTCTAAGCCTTTTTCTTTATTAAATCCGCTAATGTATTTATCAATTTCATGCTCTTCTTTAGGATGTATTGAGAAAAATAGATCAGGCAGGATAGCAAAGCCTAGTTGAGTTTGTAATCCATAAACAGAATCCGGATTTTTAGCCCCTCCTTCTACAACATTTGCCCATAGCCCTTTCAAGGCAATCTCAGCTGCTTCACTCCCTTTTTCTGCATCTTCATAATACTGTAATCTTTCTTTTATTACTCTTAGTTCTCTGACTTGTTGATAAAGTGCTTTTGTCATCTCAGATAATCCTCTTAAAAACTGGGCTGCTCTATCTTGCTGTACAGCTTTTTTTTGCTCAGTAGCCCCAAAATAAGCGCTTGTTTCTGTCATAGAGAAATAATCTTTTATCTTCTCAACATTATAACCAATGCCAAATGGCGCTTTTGTCTTTAAGAAATTAAGCACCCAGAAGTAATACCTTTCTACACCTGACTGGGGAGAATCTATAGTTAACTTATAGTTCTCAACATAATCTCCATCTATTAACGGATTGCCTGTTTTTTTATCACTTGGCATTATTTATTACTGGTTTAGAATAAATATAAAGGTTTCTAATATTGTTTTAAATAAACTATTAGAAAGTAATAACTGAAGCTTTATATCTCTCGAGGTTTTAAAACTGCTATAAAAATGGCGTTATTTGGACTATTCAAAAAGAAGGAAAAACCACTAGATCTTCCAGACTTAGACTTAACAGAATCCTCTTTAGAACCAAGACATTTAGAAACGCAACCTCAACAGTTCCAACAATTACAATATCCCCAAATGCAACAGCCTATGCAGGATGATACAAATAGGCTGATATTAGTTAAATTAGAAACTATAAATGCCCAGCTTGAAAATCTAAATCAAAGGATAGCTAATCTAGAAAAGATTGCGGTAGCATCGCAGGAACCAACAAAGCCATGGTACACAAGAAGATAAACTTCTATATTATAGCATTATTAATAATAATTATTGATCAGATTACTAAGGCATTTTTAACAAA
>DAISWR010000047.1:0-5083 GCA_036826255.1 Nanobdellota archaeon
CTATTGAAAAGTTAGTTAGGGGTAATAAAAAACCAAAAGAATTGCTAAAATGACCAAAATACCTTTCTCATTAATATCGACAAGAGTATTAGAGAAATATTCTAAAGCTTTTTTAGGCATAGCGGATGTTTTACAAGGACCATTTCCTTTTTTAGAGCTTAATCTAAAAAGAGCTAATTTTGATATTACTCCTAGAAAATATCTAAGCATGTGCATATTATCCTCACTAATTAATCTTCTTTTTATCTTAATTATAGGAACTTCAGCCTTATTCATTTTCGGCTTTAGTAATTTTTATATCTGGGGTCCAGCCGGAGCCTTTGCTATTATTCTTATTATGTTTTTTCAGCAAGTAAATTATCCAAAAATTTTTGCAAATAAAAGAATAAGAAGTATAGAAAGAAATTTATTACCTGCATTGAGAAGCATTTTGATCCAGATGAATTCTGGCAGCCCTTTGTTTGATATTTTAGTCTCTATCGCATCTAGCAATTATGAAGAAGTTTCTAAAGTGTTTGGTAAGGCCACAAAGCAAATTGGAAGTGGTGTTCCACAAGTAGATGCCATGGAAGAAATGGCTGAGAATAATCCCTCATTGTACTTTAGAAGAGCTATATGGCAAATAGCTAATGGGATGAAGGCCGGAGCTGACATTTCAATAGTATTAAATGAGGTAATAGATTCTTTATCAGAAGAACAGTTAGTTCAAATACAGACTTATGGTTCTAGATTAAATCCTTTGGCAATGTTCTATATGTTGTTGGGCGTAATCTTGCCAGCATTAGGAATAACCTTTGTCATTATAATCTCTTCTTTTGCTGGTCTAACAGAGCAAAGTGCTAAAGGCTTGTTCATAGGCTTGTTTGTCTTTGCTGTCTTTGCACAAATTATGTTTCTAGGGTTGATAAAATCTAGGAGGCCTAATCTTTTAAGCGGTTAAGATGATTATTAGAAAGTTAGCAAGATTATACCCAAGAGTATTAAGGAATAGAATTGCTGAATTAATAACCTATGCTCATATTAAATTGGATTCAGATAGGTTTTTAGGTTTTATTTTGGTCGCAAATATTATCGCTTCTTTAGTGATTAGTTTATTTTTAAATTTATTATTCGGCTTGCCTATTCTGTTTATATTTTTTGGCTTGTTGGTTTTGACATCATTGATAATTTATTTTTGGTTAGTTTTACAAGCTGATGCTGCTGCAAAATTTGTAGAGACAGTATTGCCTGATGCATTACAATTGATGGCATCTAATTTAAGGTCTGGTTTGACAACAGATAAAGCATTTATGTTAAGTTCAAGGCCAGAGTTCGGTTTGTTTAAAGAAGAAATAGATTATATTGGTAAAGAGATAGCCACTGGTAAGGAAATAGGTCTCGCTTTAAGGGATATTTGTAAAAAAATAAACTCTCAAGTTGTTGAAAGGGCTATAGATCTTATAGTTTCTGGTTTAAGGTCTGGAGGCGGGCTTGCTGAATTATTAGAGCAAACTGCTAGGGATTTAAGAAAGCAGGAGATTCTAGACAAGAAGATAAGGAGCAATGTCCATATGTATGTTATCTTTGTTTTTATCGCAGTTGCATTTGGAACTCCTATACTGTTTGGTTTAAGTTCTTTTTTGGTAGAGACTTTAAAAACAAGTTTTAGCGGTATTAATCTCCCAGAAGCTGTTTTACAGACATCAGCTCTACCATTAAATATTATTGCAGTTACAGTTTCTAATGAATTTTTATTAACTTACATAGTAACTTTCTTAATAACTAGCTCTTTTTTCGGTGGCCTCATTATAGGCTCTATTAGCAAGGGCAGGGAAAAAGAAGGCTTGAAGAGTGTGCCAGTGCTTCTTGCCCTGAATATGACAATCTTTTTTTTAGTTAGATTTTTGCTAATAACCTCTATTGGAAGTTTAACGCCCTGACTTTTTTTGCTGTAGAATCTGTTTTATCTTTTTAGTTTTTTCTGAAAATCCAAATTCTTTGCTCATAAGGAACATCTTTCTTGATGTTAAAGCAAACACCATGAAAGTAAAGGCAATGAAAGCATACTCTGTATAAATATATTTAAACGATGTTAACTGGAATATACTCTGCGTTGTTTTCCACAATGCAAAACCCACAAGTAACAGTAAGCATCCTATATAGTAACTAACATAACTCTTAAAAGTTCCTTCAGATAGTTTATATCTTGCTCTAAGGCTTAATATTAAAGATATTATTCCTATTATGGCTGTTGCAAATGATATTAATGCTTCGTTGAATACTATATTAACCACCTCCTTACGCGTCTATTTGTATATCACAAAACTGTAACAGTTCTTCTATTAATTCTTTATCTTTTTCTCTTCTTAAAGAGATTATTATACCTTTAACCCCCCAGCTTCTTATTTTATTAGATAAAAAATGTATGAACCTAGCCACTGATGTGGGATTGTTGTATAGTAATAATGTTGATAATGAATCAAAGAAAACAAATTTATCTTTTCCTGGAAGTGCTTTAACTGCCTGGTCCATCGCTATGCTTATATCAGACAGTTTTTCTGGACTTCCTATAAATAAACAGTCTTCTGTTTTGCTAACATCGTTTTTACTTCTTTTTACTACTGCATCTATGAATATTATTACTCTTGTATCCACACTATTTTCAGTTAATCTCTCTTTTACAATATCAAAGGCTTTGTTTAATGTTACATAAATCCCAGGAATATTCTCTTCTTCTGTGAAGTATCTGATTAGTTCAACGTTTGTTTTTTCATAATCTTTAGAACTAACTTTAACCAGCGCAACATAATCTTTTTTGCCTTCTAAATATTTCTTGTATTTTGAGCCTGGAGCCACAAGCTTTAGAGCTTTTTTGTAGTTATAAATTTTTTTATTTTAGTCTCTATAAAGCTTTTTTATCTCTTGCTCATAAATTGCAACATTATCAATAAATCTTTGAGGTGAAATGCCTTGCTCTCGAGCTAATTCTTGAACTTCAGGGTTTAAAGCCTTAAACGGTTGAATAATATCTGAAGGCTCTTTTCTCAAGCGCTTTTTCTGAAGTTGTTGCTGGATTTCTGCTGTATGCTTATTAAGTATTATATTAAGGCTGGGATAAACCATATGAAGTGGTTGGTAATTCAAACAAGCAACTCTGCACGCTAATTGGTAAGAATCCTCCATCTCCTTAGTTATAATAGAGTCTATTAAAACAGGATTCTTCATTTTTTCTTGTAAAATACTCTGAAAAGATATTTTTTCTGCCATAAACTACCATAAAATTCTCCATTTATAAACCTTCTTATTTTAATCACTTATAAGTAGTTATAAATATAGTAAATTAGTTTAACAGAAACGATTATAGTAGAAGAATAATCTTTTAATTTATATAACTGTTTAGCACTTCATCCAACTTTCTATTCTTCCTTTCTATAGAAAATCCTATTTTTTCTTTAAATTTTTGGAGGTATTCTCTTCCACCTATTCTGAGTCTAAAGAGTAATGTATAATCAGTAAAACCACTTTTGATTCTACTGTCTATGTTTTGAACTTTTATACCTAGAGATTCTATTAAATCATTAACAAACAATATTAGTTGTTTGTTTGTATTATATACTGCAATAAATCTTGTGGCTGTTTTAGGTGTCTTTAAGTTTGATCCAGATACGCCTCCTTCTGAATCGAACATTCCACGAAGAAAATTAGATCTAACTTTATTACTAGCCTTACTTAAGTTAAAGATATTAAAATATTTTAAGAATTCTGTTGCTCTTAATGAATATAGTCTTGTTATATACAGTCCTTTTTCTCTCCTAAATTTAAAAGAAGATTTTAGACCAGACCATTTTTCTAATTTGTCTTTAAATACTAATGCAAAATCTTTATCTTTTACATCCAGTCCTATACAACCTTTCGTTTTGCTAATACTAGCATAACCGTCTCCTTGGATTACACCCAATATATAAGCTAATTCTGAAGATACTTTGTTGTAATTTGGATCTAAAAATTTCCCATGTGGTAATTTTCCTTTTCCAACCCAGTCATAGATTGTTGTATGAGATGGTATGTTAAGTTTTTTCGAAATTTCTTTGAATGTAAATCCCAATTTTCTTAAAGCAAATGCTTGTTCATATGTTTCTTTAGAGTACATTAGTAAGAAGATTTATTATTGTACTTAAGTGTCTCACGCGTGCAAGACGCGTAGACGCGTAACTTTTAAGTAGTGTTAAAGAAAAACCTTATATATCCACAAATTTCAATATTAAGAGGTGATATTGTGGTTGGAAAAGAAAGTAAATCAGAATCTTCTGCTAAAGGTAGTAGATTATTGGAATTCTATGGATCAGAATGTATTCATTGTAACGAGATGAAACCATTGGTCGAGAGATTAAAAAAAGAAAAGAAAGTCAACATAGTCAAGCTTGAGGTATGGCATGATAGCAAAAATGCTAAATTAATGGAAAGCTTAGACAAAGGATTTTGCGGCGGAGTGCCTTTTTTCTTTAATGAAAAAACCGGAGCAAAAATATGCGGTGCTGTCCCATATGAGAAATTAAAAGAGTGGGCATCATAACAAAAAGAGAGGTAAAGTGGAGCAAGTAGTTTTAAGAAAACCAGACTGGTTAACAATAAGACCGCCTAATAATTCTGATAAAGTCAGTTTCATTAAAGAGAATTTAAGGAAATTTAATCTGCATACTGTTTGTGGGGAGTCACATTGTCCTAATATAGCCGAATGCTGGAGTTCTGGGACAGCTACTTTTATGATTATGGGCGATACTTGTACAAGAGGGTGCAGGTTTTGCAATGTTAAAACAAAATACATTGGAGCTACCTTAGATAAAGATGAGCCTAAGAAACTGGCTGATGCTGTTAAGAATCTAGAACTTAATTATATTGTAATTACTTCTGTTGATAGGGATGATTTAGAAGATTATGGAAGCGGACATTTTGCAGAATGCATCAGGGAATTAAAGAGGAATAATCTCCTAGTCGAAGTTTTAATTCCGGATTTTAAAGGTAATTATGACTGTATAAAGAAAATTGTGGACAGTAAGCCTGATGTTATTGCCCATAATATTGAGACTGTTAAAAGATTACAGAG
>DAISWR010000048.1:0-5059 GCA_036826255.1 Nanobdellota archaeon
ATTTGCTCCACTTTCTAATGTTTCAACCCACTCTGCACTATCTCGGCATGTTATACAAGGAACTTTTAAAATAAAGGATTCTTTTTGCATGCCTCCAGAATCAGTTATCAAAACTTTAGCATACTTTAATAATTTTAGACTGTCTAAATAATTAATTGGCTCTATAATCTTAAGGCTCTTAAATCCCATATTAGAGTCTTCCATAATCTTTTTTGTCCTAGGGTGTAAAGGAATAACAGCTCTTAAAACATCTAATGCACCCATGATGTTCTTTAAGCGCTTTGGATCATCAGTATTTTCTGCTCTATGCACTGTTGCAAGTATATAGCTATCCTTTTGCAATCCTAATCTTTCTAGAATATTTGATTCTTTATCTGCAATTTTAGCATGTTCTCTAACAGCATCTGCAGTAATATCTCCAGTTTCCCAGATTTTTTCTTTAGGAATACCCTCTTTTATTAAGGTTTTAGTTGCATGCGGTAATGGTGTTTGCAGAAAATCAGAGATTCTATCAACTGTTATTCTGTTAATTTCTTCTGGCATATTTCTATCATACGAGCGTAAACCCGCTTCAATATGCAATACAGGGATATGCAACTTAACTGAAGCTAAAGCTCCTGCTAGTGTGGGGTTTCCATCACCAACTACAATAGTTAGGTTTGGCTTTTCTTTTAGTAAAACCTCCTCTATCTTGATCATTGACTGTCCGACTTGGTATGCTTGGGTTCCAGAACCAACTTCAAGATTATAATCAGGCAGAGGAATTTTTAATGTATCAAAGAAAATCTTAGACATATTGTAATCATAATGTTGACCAGTATTAATGATAACTTGCTCTATTTCTGTATCTCTTTCAATCCTCCTCATTAACGGACCGAGCTTGATTATGTTTGGCCGTATGCCTAAAATAATAGCTACTTTTAACATAGAACTTACATTAGAAAAGCAAACTTTTTAAATATTTGTACTTATAAGCCTAAGTTATTAATTCAACTGTTCTTTTATTGAAATCAGCTTAAATATAATCCATGAAACAGGAAGTAATATCAAAAAGTGGATAAATAAGAATTCTAAAACAAACTTTTTAGGATATCCTTCAAGAAAATATCTTACTTGCAATAATAAGCTTACAACTGCTGAAAATACCGCTGATTTTTTATTTATGCTTAGCTTTTGCGCAAAAATAAGAACAATAAATCCTATGATTGCCCCAAAAATAACTTTGTTCCTGAAGTAATATGAAGGGACAGCATAATCTGGGCTTAATGAATGTATAAAGTAATCAATGATTGTAAGTATTGAGATTATAATAGAACTTATAAAAAAGAAAATGATATATTCTTTTAATTTCGTTTTTTTCATGCAACAATTACCTTCCCTTTCATTGAAGGGTGTATCGAGCATTTATAGTTAAAAGTTCCAGTTTCAGCAAATATATAGCTAAAGGATTGTCCTTTGCTTAAAGTTCCAGAATCGAATGAGCCTTCTGAAGTTGCAGTATGAGGAGCAGAATCTTCATTTACCCAGGTAACTTTAGTTCCTTTAGTTATAGTAATAGCCGCTGGATTAAATGCGAAGTCTTTGATAGAAACTGTAACAACACCTTCTGAAGTTTTTTCAACATCTTTTTTTCCTGCTTGATCTGCTGTTTGCTGTGTGCATCCGCCTAATATAACCAGGGCAATAATCATTAGACTAATAAAAGCAAGATGTTTTTTTATTTTCATTATCACCATCTTAATTATATTTGAACTCATTAAGTATATAAAATTGTTGTTTTTTTAATTTGATTTTTAGGTAAAGAGGCTTTATTAATCATTTAGCTGCTAAAAATTATTGAACTTAGCAATAGCCTATATATCAAAAAATAAAGAAAGTCTTCTACGGTAGACCTTGTTTTCAGTATAATAATCATAAAGATCTTCTAAAATATGTATAAAAAATCCTAAGAAAATATACCAAATTATTTGATAAAAAAACCCTACTATCAATAATGCAGCTAAAAATTCCCAGGTGTGAAACAAGAGCAGAATCTTTTTATTATCTTTATACTTAGATATATTTCTAAAATACCAATAAGCCTTTCTTATATTGAAATCCTTAAATTTAATAACATAAGTCATGTAATGATCGAAGTCAATTAAAATAGCAGAAGCGAATATTAGTAAAACCCACCACCTATAAACAAAAAACAAAGGAATACTGATAAAGAAAGTTACTATAGCATGCTTTGAGGTGTACATTATCTCTTTATTTTTTTCTTTAATAGCCTTAACTCCTCTTCTTCTTCAGACTCAACTCTTCTAGCTAACCTAAAGATCTTATTATCAATTTCATCTATTTTTTTCTCTAGAATAAAGATTCTTCTTAAGCTATAAATCATTCCGGCTACAGCTCCTAATAAGATATAAAGAATGCTATCAATAACAGATAATGGCATCAAATCACCTCTTAATCAAGCTTAATCTCGTAATATTTAAACCTTACTCTTTCTTCAATAGATTCTCAATCAAGCTTGCAAAAACAGGCCTTGTAATAAATACACCAATTGAAATTCCTATTATTGTTACAACAGCAAATCCTCTTAATAATCCAGCACCTGTTGTCAATAAGGGAATCATTGCAGCAAATGTAGCGGCGTAAGCAGCCATAATGATAAAAAAAGCTTTCTTAAGCCTCTCTTTCCAGTTGTAAACAGTTTCTTGTCCTGTTATGACCTCGTCTGTTATAACAATCTGGTCATCTACTCCAGTACCAATAGAAGCAATAATACCAGCAATAGCAGCCAGGTCTAGATTTGATTTTATTATAGCAGAAACACCTAAGATCAACAATAATTCGCTTAACATTATAAATATCATTGGTATTACTATCTTTAATATTCTATACCTAATAAAAATAACCAAACCCACAGCTAAAATTGCAAATAATCCGACGTAAATAGAGGTTTTAACAAAATTATCACCTAAAACAGGAGAGATAACATTTAAACTTACTATCTCAATCTTGAAAGGCAAGCTACCAGTGATTAAAATAGTTTGTAGCTTATCCATGTTGGCTAATGCATCAGCATTAGCTTCCTCTCTATCAGCACCAGAACCAGAACCGCTAATAATGATCTGAGTAGCTTCCTGCCCTCTTAAGCTGGCTCCTATATTCAGGCTATCAACAAGCTCATCATCTACATAAAAGTCTAAGGTCTCTGATAAATAACCTTCTGTTCCTCCGGCACTAAGATTGATTTCCAGATCTTTGGTAGCTTCAGCATGTTTTTTAGCAGCATTGCCGCTTAAGGTTATTAAGAATTCAAATGAACAAAAATCAACATCGTTTTGCTTTCCACATTGTCTTATACCAGAACAAGTTCCATCCTCTCTGCAAACGAAGGTTATATCTTTTTCTCCACCAACAAATACGGTTGTATTTTTTATTTTAGCTTCAAACTTGCCTTGCTCTTCAATCAGCTCTTTTATGCCTTGGATATCAGTTCTTGCAATCTCAACAACAACTAGCTTATCATCACCAACATCAGCTGGCCTTATCTTAACATCGCTTAGCCCATAAATATTCAATCTGTTATTAAGAACTTTAATTAAATCCATTATTTGGTTATCGCTAATCTCTTCATCAGTAATAGGTTTTAGCAGAACTCTAGTTCCACCTTTTAGATCTAGCCCTTTTCTAATATTTGTTCTTTCAACATTATCTACTGATATTTCTAATTCTTTATTAACTAGAAAAGCATAATTATTCCTGTCAGTTTTGATGTTCAATGTTTTATAAGGTAAAGCTTCAAATAAAATATTATTAAAATTATTGCTAGTAATGTTTTTCCCATTAATAGAGATTATACTTCCTTCTGCTTTAGTAATATTACCTTTATTTACTATAGTGAGATTATCTAAAGTAAACCCAATATCCTCCAAAACCTCATAAATGTAAACTCCCTTAGTAGTTTTAACCTCTACTTCTTTTGGTTCTACAAAACTAGCTTCTCTAATTAACCTACTATATTCAGCAACATCATTTACTTGCCGCTTATTTATTTCTTTAATAATCTCCCCAACCTGTAATCCATTTTGAGAAGCCTGGCTATTTCTTTCAACGAAATTTATTTCAACCCCATTTGTATTAAATTTTGGAGCAATAGCTATTACAGCTAAGAGCATTAATGCTATCAAAATCCATACTCTTATTGTAAATAATCTTTTTATCTTCATAGTATTCCTTTTTTCTTACAATACATTATCAAAATTGAGGTATTCATAAGCCAAGTCATAAACAAATCAACAATCAGAGCTACTATTATAATAGTGAAAATTCCTTTTAGCACTGAAGAGTTTGTTATGAAATAAGCTACAATTAAAGCAACTAGTGTAGTAAGTGTCATTGTTATCCCTGTTTTAAAAGCGCCAAAGATTCTATCCATTACACTTCCTTCTCCTCTCCTTTTCAAAACTCTTGAAGTAAGCAGCATATCTGTATCGATTGAATAGCCTATGACTAAAAGAAATCCTGCTATGCTTGTTATTGATAACTCAAATCCTATAAGTCTTAATATTGCTAGAGTAACAATCATGTCTCCAAAAGCAGCTAAAACAACAGCTAAGCTGGGAGCAACACTTCTAAACATAACAAATACAACAATAGCCATTAATAAAAAAGCAACTAACAGGGCTGTTATCATCTGCTTAAAAAAAGCCACACCTAAACTAGGTCCAACCTCTTCAATAGAAATTTTATCGTCTTCAAAATCTATCTTATCTTTTAAAGCTTCTCTTAGCCTCTCGCTATCTAAGCTACTAGTCTCTATTATTAATCCGCTTTGCTCTCTGGTTGTAAACTCAACTAAACTTCTTACACTAACCTCTGCATCTAACTTAGAGCTTAAAAATTCCTCTAGCTCCTTAATATCTATGTTTTGATTTGTAATTAGGTTAGCACTTATACCGCCTTTTAGACTAACATCTCTTTGAATTATTTCTCCATTAGTGAGGTAACCTATTCCCAAGGAAATTAAACTTATTAGAATTAAGATTATAGGAATCCAAAATAGCTT
>DAISWR010000049.1:0-4900 GCA_036826255.1 Nanobdellota archaeon
GAGTTACTTAACTGCTAGTTTAATGTCTCCAGCTTTAACGGTCTTTCTTCCTGTATGCGAAGCTATTTTTGTTGCTTTTTCTGATATTTCATCTGCTATAGACTCTAAAACATCTTTTAGAGCTTTTTTAGCATCTTCTGATACTCTTTCAGCTCCTGCTTTTTTTAAGAGCTTTTCCATAGCTGCTGAAGGTAAAATCTTAGGTTGCATAGCTTTAACACTTTATTCTTCTATTTTTAAGCTAAATAAGACTATATATTTAAAGATTTTGTTTTTAAAAGCTAAATCGTGCCTTCTCCAATAGAAAATCTCAGGATAGCTGCTATTCCGCCTAATTCTTTTAACTGCAAGCCTTCTCTTGACTCTACAGAGATTATTTCTACCTTTGCACCTTCTGTAGTTCCTTTCTCTTCTAGTTTTTCTATGAGTTCGTCATCAAGAGTTTCTGAAATAAGTAAAGTATCTACCACTTTCATTTCTAATACTTTTTCAACTTCTTTAAGGCCATAAGTTACTTTACCTGGTTCTTTAGCAAGCATTTCAAAGAACTTTTGCATTATATCTTTCTCTTTAGCAACTTCTGCTTCAGATAATGCATCTTTTGACTTATCCAGTAATTCCTGTAAGCCAAAGTCTCCTGTATAAGACAAATCTTGGGTGCTAATAATTTTTTTCTTTAGTTCATTATTAAGATAATTACAATCTAAGAAGTCGTTTTTTGTGTGCCCAGGTCCTCCTATTAATATTCCTTTTAGATTTTTTATTGGTAAAAACTCCTTATTAGCAATTTCTGCAATTCTTTTGTAGAATTCTTTTGCCATTCCCTCTATTAATCTTTCAAAGCGATGAGCCGATTGTCCTCCAGCTTTAAACTTTCCAGGAACACCTGATGTTAGATGTGCTAATCTTGTCATGCTTGTTCCTTTTAGCAGGCCCACAGTACCATCTCTTCTATCCACTACAATTAATCCATAAACCTCTTTAGATTCAAGCATGTTTTTTAGAATCTCTGTTACAAAGGTCTGATCACACCTGTACATTCTTACATTTAATGGCTCAGGTGGTTCTATAGACCACACTTTTATGTCGACCTTACTCTCTTTTTTAGAAGCATTTCCTGCAAAAGCAACTAATCCATTTGGGGGAGTCTTTTTAAATAACCTTAGATGGCGGATTATCTTTTCTAAAGAATCAATAACATGCTCTCTGGTTGTCTTGTCTTTTATGTTTGATGCTGTACCTTGTTCTTGAGCAAGATGAGATACAATCTTGTTTAAGTCGTAACCAGAAGGGATGTAAACGGTTATTAATTCAGTATGTCTTCCCCTGATAGAGTCTAGTTCCTTTATTACTCTCTTAAATTGATATTTCTGTTTAGTATTCATAATTCTATTTTTTCTTCCTTACTAAATCTTATCTCTTTTGCATTTGTGACAGCTTTTAGATCATCAATGAGGGGGTTTATATCTTTTTCATCATTTTTATTCAAAGTTAGAATTATCTCTTCTTTAAGTGATTTTTTATTCTCTGCTTTGAATTTTCTTACTCTATCTATGATTTCTATTGCTTTATCCCCTACTTTTTCTGCTACTTTATCATTCAATACTTCTTCTGGCCACTTAGAGATATGTATTGATTTAAGTTTTTCTTTTTTATTGAAATAGTATTGGTAAATTTCTTCTGTTATGTAAGGCATTATTGGAGCAAATAATTTTAATATTGACAATAAAGATGTATAAAGAGTATATTGAGCAGATTCTTTAGCTGTTTTTCCTCTTTTATCTTCATTATACAATCTATCTTTAATAATCTCTAAATAATGATCGCAAAATGTCTTCCAAAAAAGATTTTCTGTTTTTAATTTCGTTACAATATATTCATAATTCCCAAATGTTTCTGTACATTCTTTTATCACATTGCTTAATTTTGTTAATAACCATCTATCAAACATCTCTAATTTTTTAGGCTTCTTTAAGTTATAATCTTTTAGATGCATTAAGGAGAACTTTGAGGCGTTCCACAATTTTATGATTGTTTTTTGGCCAGTAATAATGTCTTTTTCCTGATAAGGAAGGTCTTCTCCAAGTTTAGAGCTGGCTGCCCAGAATCTCAAGGCATCTGCTGAATACTCCTTAATCATCTCTCTAGGGTGTATAGCCTTGTCTCCACTTTTAGAAAGTTTTTTACCATGTGGATTAAGAACATATCCGGAGATAGCCACATTATGCCAGGGCATTTTATCATAATGAAGATGGGATTTAACTACAGTATTGAATAACCAGAAAGTGATTATGTCATGAGCTTGCGGTCTTAGATCCATAGGATATAGCTTTTGCTTTAATTTCTCGTCTTTGATAAGCTCTATTGCTAATTGTGGTGTTAAAGATGATGTTGCCCATGTATCTAAAACATCTTTTTCAGGTTCAAAATTATTGCTTTTGCATTTTTTGCATGCTGTTTTTGGCTTATCAACCAAAGGATCTACTGGAAGATCTTTTTCATCTGCAAGGATAACTTCTCCACATTTTTTACAATACCACAAAGGGAATGGCACTCCAAAATATCTTTGACGTGATATACACCAATCCCAATTTAATCCTTTTATCCAATTTTCATACCTGTGCCTCATAAAATCTGGATGCCAATTAATTTTTTTGCCAATCTCTATGAACTTTTCTTTAAGATCAAGATATCTTATGAACCATTGTTTTGTAACTAAGAATTCAACTTCAGTTCCGCATCGCTCATGGACATTTACTGTATGTTTTATTGGTATTTTCTTAATAAGCAGATTTTTTTCTTCTAAGTCTTTAATAATAGATTTTCTTGCTTCTTTTATCGCCATTCCTCCATATTTTCCAGTGTTTTTATCTAGCTTACCTTCGCTAGTAAAGGAGATTTTTAATGGAAGTTTATGGCTATACCACCATTCTATATCAAAAATATCCCCAAAAGTACAACACATTACAATCCCTGTCCCTTTATTTTGGTCTACTTTCGCGTCTTCTATTATTGGAACTTCTTGATTAAACAAAGGGACTTTAGCTTTTTTTCCTTTGAATTTTTTATATCTTTTATCATCTGGGTGATAGAATATGGCTACACAACTGGGCAAAAGTTCTGGCCTTGTTGTAGCAATTATCAGATCTTCTTTTCCCACTTTGAAGATAATATCACTAAAGAAGGAATCAAATTCTCTATCTTTAAGTTCTACTTGGGCTATTGCTGTTTGGCATTCACTGCACCAGATTGTTGGGGCTTCTTTTCTGTATTCTCTACCTTTTTTGTATAAATCTATAAAAGATTTTTGAGCTATTCTTTGGCAATGATCATTAATTGTTGAATAAAATATCGAGAAATCACAGCTCATCCCTAAATTTTTCCAATCTTGTACAAAATTAGGCCTTATTTTTTCCAAAGTATCTAAACATAATTTAACAAAGGCTTTTCTCTCCATACTTCTTGATTTTACACCATTTAATTTTTCTATCAGCCTTTCTGTAGCTAAGCCATTATCATCTGTTCCAAAAGGATAGAAAACATTTTTATCCTGCATTCTTTGGAATCTTGCTATGAAATCTTCTTGCGAATAAGAAAAGGCATGTCCAACATGCATGTCACCAGAAACAGTTGGTGGTGGTGTATCTATAGAATATATTGGTTTTTTACTTTTTGGATCAAATTTGTATATTTCTTTTTTTTCCCAAAACTCCTGCCATTTTTTCTCTGATTCTCTTGGATTATATGTTTTTGGTAGTTCCATCGTTGTTAATCTCTGAGAATATTATTTAAACTTTGCTAAAACAAGGTTCTCTGTCTTAAAGATTTAGAATAATTTAAAGCGTCTATAATTAGGTTATCTTCAGCTGCTATAACATTAATTCCTGTTTCTTTATTCATTCTTCTTGCTTCATATATTGGATTAGTTTGCAGTATCTTCATCCCAAACTGGGTAAGAATAGCTAGTTTTGGCTTTACTTTACCTATTATCTTTACAGAGTCATTAGAGTGGAGAGCACCTTTTAATGGAGCATTGTAAGGTCTTTGGTTGCATAATATCAATATGTCAGAGTCTTCATACTCTTTTTCAATACCTTTAAAGTACTGGGTATCTCCTGTATAAGCAATAGTTATCTTATCTGTTTTTATTTTGAATCCAATACAGCTTACATCACTATGTTTTGTTTTTGTAGCAGTAATCTCTACATTGTCTAATTTGTGGCTATCTCCAGGGTTTAGTATTAAAAACTCACTTAAGTGTGATTTTTGGAAATTTAGCAAAGTTGGGTGATCGTCTTCAAGACCTTCTATTACAGATTTTGAAGTTAATAATGTTCCTTTCTTTTTTATCCCGCCCATAGTCATGGCATCTATCATATTATTTAAGTCGCCTGCTTGATCTTGATGGGCGTGAGAAACTAATAAGGCCGATATATTTGTTGGATTAATTTTAAATTTTGGCAGTTTGGCTAATGCTCCTGGACCTGGATCTAGATATAAAATAGTATCATTTAATTTTAATATAATCCCGGCTGTTGATCTTAATTGGGTTGAGAGGACAATTCTTCCCCCACCTGTTCCAGAGAATATAATTTTATAATCATCCATATAGCTACATAAAGCTTTACTGTCTTTTATTGATTTCTATCCTGTAAAAGCATAAGAGAAAATAAGACCTTTTAATGATAAGCCTAATTATAACATAGAACAACTTAAAGACTACTATCTAAAAAATATTAGAAATGTTTAAAAGCAATATATCTTAAACTCTTTTTATGGGAACGTAACTCAGCCTGGGAGAGTACGTGACTGAAGATCACGCTGTCGTGGGTTCAAATCCCACCGTTCCCATTTTAAATGATAAAAGTTACAAAATCAGCGATAACGAATTTAAAGTTGA
>DAISWR010000050.1:0-4845 GCA_036826255.1 Nanobdellota archaeon
TGGATGAAATAAGGGGGTATTTGGATAAAGCTGAGAATCCTTTAATTTTCTTTGATGAAGATCCTGATGGGTTATGCAGTTATTTGTTGTTAAGGAAGTATATGGATAAAGGTAGGGGGGTTATTGTTAAAAGAAGTAGAGATATGGCAGAGCTTTATGTTAGAAAAGTCGAGGAATATAGCCCGGATATTATTTTTATTTTAGATATCTTTGATGTTAACCAAGAATTTATTGATAAGGTTAATGTTCCTATAGTATGGATAGACCATCACCCTATCGTTAATAGAAAAGGTGTTAAATATTTTAATCCTAAAATAAATGATGCTCAAGACAATAGGCCTACGACTTACTGGTGTTATAAAGTTACTAAGAAGAATTTATGGTTAGCTGTAGTTGGAACTATCTCTGATTGGTATATTCCCGAGTTTATTAAAGATTTCATCAGAGAATATCCTGATTTACTAGATAAAAACGTTAAAGACCCTGCAGAAGCTAATTTTAAGCAACCTGTAAGTGAGCTAATTAAAATATTTCATTTTATTTTAAAAGGGAAAGCTAGTGAAGCTTTAAGAAATGCAAATATCCTGCTTAAGATAGAAAACCCATATGAGATATTAAGACAGGAGACTTCTAGAGGTAAATTTATCTACAAGTATGCACACAAAATAGGTAAATCCTATGACTCACTATTAAAGAGCGCTTTAGAAATTAAACCAGCTGGAAAATTACACCTTTTTATTTATCCTCATGGGACTATTAGTTATACCTCTTATCTTTCTAATAATGTCTCTGCTAATCTAAAAGATAGATTCGTTATAATAGCTAGGGAGCATGAGGGAGAGATGAAGATGAGTTTGAGAAGTGGTAAGATAAAGGTTCTTCCTATATTGGAGAAGGCTTTAAAGGATGTTAACGGGTATGGTGGCGGGCATCTTTATGCCGCAGGAGCTAATGTTAAAAAAGAGGATTTTCAAAAGTTTATAGATAAAATAAAAAACTTAGTAAACTATTAAAATGATATAAGGTAAAAAATGAAGAGGTTGTTGATAATTTTAATATTTATTCTGGTTATTCATAGTGTAGGCGCTGAAGATATAGAAGCAGAAGCTGTTGAAAGTTATCTTAATTATGGAAATGTCGATGCTATAGTAAAAGTATCTTCAACAATAGATGTATCAGCTGATGGAAGTAGTCCTCTATTGGACGAAATGGTTACTAGATTAATCTTTAAGCCATTTGATACTGAACAGCAAAGTGTTAGGGATTTAGGAGTTGAATCCAGTAAAGATCCTAAAATAAATGATGAAGAAGAAGAGGTTGTTTATGCTTGGAGTAATGCTGGGTTGGGAACATTGGAGTTTGGTTACAATGCTAAAGTTAAGGTTAATAATAAGTTCCCAATTATAATAAATAAAATCAAGTTTCCTATACAAAGTTTAGATTCTAGTCTAGTAAAATATATCCAACCAGGGGAAAAGATAGTTATTACTGATGCTATAAGTAGGAAAGCTTCTGAAATCGTTGCTGGAGATTATGATCTGTTTAGTGTAGTCTATAAACTAGCTAAGTGGAGTAATGAGAATATAGAGTATGATCTTAATACATTAACAGAAAAAGCTGTACAAGATTCGCAATGGGTATTAGACCATAGGCAAGGAGTTTGCGATGAATTAACTAACTTGTTTATTTCTATGGCAAGAAGTTTAGGAATTCCTGCTAGATTTATTTCTGGGATGGTATATACTAACACTTTATATGATTGGGGGGCTCATGGGTGGGCCGAGGTTTATTTTCCTGGAGTAGGATGGGTTCCTTATGACCCAACTTTTGGCCAATATGGTTATATAGATCCTGGTCATATTAAGATGAAAAATTCTTTTGATTCCAGTGAACCAGCTATAAAATATAACTGGGTATCAAGAGACATTGGGATTGAGGTGGGGGAATTAGATATAGATGTAGCCCTGTTAAGCACTGGCGGGGTTTTTACCTCTCCAATAGATTTGGATATAAAAGTTTTAAAAAATAAAGTAGGCTTTGGCAGCTATACTCCTTTAAGAGCTACTGTAAAGAACAATAATAATTATTATGTCGCTGCAACTATTTATATTACTAAAGCTCCTGGTGTAAAAGGGGGCAATAAGAGAAGCGTTTCTTTAGAACCTAATAGTGAGAAAGATGTTTATTTTATATTGAAAACCCCTATAGGAGATGAGCAATATGTTTATACTTCTCAAATAGAAGTTAAAGATTCTTTTGGCAGATCTTCTAGCGACATATTGGAATATGCTTCTAATTATGAGGCTCATACTTTAGAACAAGCAGAGAGTATAGCTGGCAGGTTAGATGAAAGTGATAGCCTAACCTCTCTAATTTTATTAGAGTGTAATAGTGATAAGGAAGAATATTATGAATATGAGACTGGAGAATTTAATTGCGTTATTAAGAATAGCGGAGAGAATAAACTAGAGGACTTGGATGTTTGTTTAAATAAAGACTGCCAGGTTTTAAGTTTAAATGCTAACGAAAAGGCAGAATTAAATTTTGTAAGGGCTAATGTTACGCAGGATCTATTTATAGTAGCTAAGAATAAGGATGTTGTTAGATATAGTTATCCCGAGTTTAATTTTTTAAAACTTCCTAAAGTTGAGATTAAAGACATTGAAGTCTCTCAACCTTTGAGTTATGATGAGCTTGGGAATATAAGCTTTTTAATTAGGCCAGATAGTCCTGTTTACAATGTTAAGGTTATGGTTGGGGAGGATTTAGGAGGATTAGAAATAAAAGAATTTGATATTGGACAGAGTATACTTATTCCATTTTATGCTTTTAAATTAAAGACTGGAAGCAATGATGTTAACATAAAGATTACTTATGAAGATAAGAATGGCAGAGCTTATAGTGCTGAAGGAAGTGTTAATATAAATGTTGAAAGCGTTAATCTCTTTAAAACTTTCGTAATATTTTTTAGAAAATTAGTTAGTAAGATTTAGCAAAATAAGCTACTACCTTTGCTTTTTTTCCGCAATGGGCACAATTTTTCAAGTTTTCTTCCTGTTCAAAAGGAATATTTAGAGATTTTGCCCCTTCTAACTTCGCTTTTATGTTATCCTCGCAACTTGTTACATTACAGAAATGCGCTTTGGCTATTTTTTTATCTTTTATTGCTTTATCAAATTCTTTCCAAGCTTTTACTTCTATAATATTCTCCTGAAGAATATTTTTCGCCTTTGTAAATAATGATCTTTGAATGGTATCTAGTAAAGCTTCAATTTCTTTTTTAATATGTATTTGTTTTATTACTTTTTTTGTATTAAGATCCCTTCTTACTACCACCACCTGATCTTTTTCTAGGTCTTTTGGGCCTATTTCTATTCTTATTGGAATTCCCTTTAATTCCCATTCATTGAATTTCCATCCTGGGGAATAGATTTCTCTATCATCCAATTCAACTCTAAAGTTTTTTACCAGTTCTTCTTTTATTTCTAATGCTTTTTTTAATACCCTTTCTTTATCTTTTTTTGTTATGATTGGAACTATTACAACTTGTGTTGGGGCTATTTTTGGAGGTAATATTAACCCTTTATCATCTCCATGAATCATAACTAGAATGCCTAGCATTCTGGTTGTTATTGCCCAGGTGTTCTGGTAGACATACCGCTCTTTATTATCTTTATCTAAAAATTTTATATCAAATGCTCTTGCAAATTTTTGTCCATCAAAATGAGCATCAGGGCCTTGGGCAGCCTTTCCGCTTGGTAAGTAAAACTCTAATGTCCATGTGTATTCTGCGCCTGCAAACTTTTCTTTTTCTGTTTTTTGTCCTGCTAAGGAAGGTAATGCAAGGTAGTCATTACATATTAACTGCCATAACTTTAGAATGTCTTTCATCTCTTGTTCTGCTTCTTCTTTTGTAGCAAAAGCAGTATGCCCCTCATTCCATAAAAATTCTCTAGTTCTTAGAAATGGTATAGCATGCTTAAATTCCCATCTTACTACACTGTTCCATTGGTTTAGTCTTAGAGGCAAATCTCTCCAACTTCTTATCCATTTTGAGTAAGAGTCATACATTATTGTCTCTGAAGTTGGCCTTATTGCTAGCCTCTCATTTAATTCTTTATCTCCTCCGTGAGTAACCCAGGCCACTTCTGGAGAGAATCCTTTTACATGCTCTTCTTCTTTTTTTAGCAAACTTTCTGGTATTAATAAAGGGAAGTAAGTATTTTTTATACCCATAGACTTTAGTCTTTTGTCTACTTCATCTTTTATTCTTTCCCAGATTTCATAAGAGTTTGGTTTAAAGACTATGCATCCTGATACTTGAGTGTAATCAGCTAGGTCCGCTTTTTGTATTACTTGTGTATACCACTCTGAGATATTATCCTTCTTTTTTACAGTTAGTCCTTGGGTTTCTTTTTTTTCCATTTTGTTATGGGCCTAGCAGGATTTGAACCCACATCAATCGGTCCCTAGCTAGAATATCTTTAAAGATATCTTGAAGCCGACCGCACTATCCAGGTTATGCTATAGGCCCTTATAAGGAATAATGATTCAATACCCCTTTTAATATTTTTGTTCTTTGGTATTTTTGAATATTTGTATTTTAACGGACCTGCAGGGATTTGAACCCTGATCTCATCCTTTTCGCCTTTTTTGTCCGCAAGGATGCATTCTATCCAGGTTATACTACAGATCCATATATAAATTAGATAATATTAAGTTAAAAGGTTTTCTTATTTAGAAGCAGAAACTAAAAATTATTTTTTTATTGTCAATAGCTTATTTTTAAGAGAATAATTTTATGATTTTTAAGATACCCTCTTTAGGCGCATCTGAAGCCACTCC